>CAIVGO010000732.1 GCA_903905445.1 uncultured Bacteroidota bacterium | reverse complement strand
CTGGATGATTTTTTTCACGCCCGCATCCAGCGCGTACCGGCTGCCGATACGCCCTTGCGGGATCAGGTCGGGTGCAAGCCATATACTGGAAATTTGCGCCTCCCAGTTTTTTGCCATTTTTACAGAACCGATCAATTTTAAATTTCCAGACACAAGTTGCTGTTTTTCACCCGAATAAGTTGTCGGAACGGGATAGCGATTGACGACCGTAAATGCCGCAATTGAATTCTGATAAATGTTCGCGTTGGCCGTCAGTGAAAACCAACTATTTATTTTTTGCTGCCAAACGACCTCAACGCCTGTATTCCAGCTACGTCCGGCGTTTTGAAAAACATGGTAGAGCAATACACTACCAGGTGCCTGGGTTGCAATGCGCGTAATGGTGCCGTCAATGATGCGATGGTAGATCGCCGTGAACAAACTGCCCTGCTTAAATACACTTTTGAAACCCAATTCGGCGGACATGGTAAACTGCGGCTGCAGCGCCGGATTGCCCACTTTGATGAGTTCCGGCTCGTCGTATTTTGGGAAAATGCGGATGTCCACTTCATTCGGACGATCAACCCGGCGGTTGAAAAAGAGGGAGATTTTGTTGCGCTCGTTGAGTTTGTACGCTGCACGCAGGTTGGGGAAAGGTTGGAAATAGCGATAACCGTCACTTTTGTAGGTGTTGTGATCGGGATTCACTTGGTAGTCTACCTCTACGTATTCCACCCGCAAACCACCCTCCAATTCAATTTTTTCATTTTCAAAAACATAATTTGAATACAGTGCCGGGATTTTTTCGTCATAATTTGCCCAACCACCCGCACCCGCGTCAATCGGAGAATTTTGCCCTGGAAAGAACTGCATGTTTACCGGTATAGAGCGGAACCGACCTTTAAATCCCGCCTCGACACGGCCATGTCGGAGCGGTTTCGAGTAGTCTACATTAAAATCCCAGACGTGTTCGTCAGAAAGCAGTTTAAAAGCGTCCTTCCCTATAAAATCAGGCAGTGTATTGGTGAAAAAATACTGCTCATCTTCCCGGTGAAAAGAGTAGTTTCCTGTAAAGATTACGTTGTGGCCCGGTTGGCGAAATTTATGCGTAAAAACCGTCGTGCCAAACGCAGTGTATTTCACTTCATCTTCCAAAAATTGCCAAAGACGGTAGCGGTTTTGTGCTTCCGGGCTATCCAAAAAGAAAGGTTCGTCTCCGTTGTCCAGGATTTTTTCGCGGTTAAACAGCCCCGAAACAGTCAGGGTATTGCGGTCATTAAAGGTATGATCTAGTCCTATTTTAGCGGTGGCATAGTCCGTTCTTCGGTTTCGTTTTACCTGCTGAAAAATAACAGTGCCATCCTCGTAAGTACGCGTCGAAAACTCGTTTTTGTTCAAGGTAGGTGCATAAAGCCAGTCGCCTTGAAAATAAAGATTGGTTTCTTTTTTCCGATAATTAATTGAAATAGAAGGATTTAGTTTAGGCGTCGCCTGAAACTGCGGTCGTATGGTTGGCAAATTTCCCCGCTTTTCCCAGAGTGCGCCTGCCCCAGCCATCATACCAACTTTGCCATTGAAGCCCTGTTGCGCTTGTTTTTTGAAAATGATGTTTATGATACCCGCACTAGCATTGGCGTCGTATTTGGCGGAAGGGTTGTTGATGATTTCGATGCGTTCGATGGCAGAGGCTGG
>CAIVGO010000731.1 GCA_903905445.1 uncultured Bacteroidota bacterium | reverse complement strand
TTTGCCGTTTATGGGTACGCAATCCAGATTTATTGCGATTTCAGCGGGTATTCCGACATGGCCATTGGTTTGGCCTTGTTGATGGGCTTTCATTTTCCAATCAACTTTAATGCGCCTTATCAATCCAAAAGCGTCACCGAGTTTTGGCGTCGCTGGCATATTTCTTTATCTACCTGGTTGCGCGACTATTTGTACATCCCCTTGGGCGGCAATAAAAAAGGAAAAACACGCACCTATATTAATTTGATGCTCACCATGTTGCTGGGTGGGTTGTGGCATGGTGCGGCCACCCGTTTTATTATATGGGGTGGTTTGCATGGCTTGGCACTGGCCATAGAACGGTGGATCAAACAAGTATATCCGCATACACCGGGTTTATTGCGCAAAGCCTTAGGCGCACTCCTTACCTTTCATTTTGTGTGCTTTTGCTGGATCTTTTTCCGGGCCCAGGATTTGGACACCGTGTACGCCATGATCAGTCAGATATGGTACAATTTTGAACCGCAAATTTTCCCGGAATTTTTGGACGGTTATGCTCCGGTCATCTTTTGGGTCGGGCTGGGTTATATCCTGCATGTATTACCGGTTTCATGGGATCAGGCGGTTCAAAACACAATTACCAAGACACCATTGGTATTTAAAGCCTGTATCATTGTGCTGATCGCCGCGTTGGTATTGCAGGTCAAATCGGCCGATGTGCAGCCGTTTATTTATTTTCAGTTTTAAGCAATTCCGTGCATTTCGTGAGCAACCATTCCTGTTCGCTGACAGAGGTTTGGGCAATTTGGTCCTTCAACACCTTTATTTTATCCTGATTTTTACCAGAATTTAGTTTGTAGCGGTTAATTTTTGTGATAAATGAAAAAATTCCTTGGTAACGCTCGACCATGGCTGGCGGGAGCGAACGAAAACGGCCTATGCGCGTAGTACTGGTTTTCACCATTTGCATACTTTCTTCTTCTTGCAAAATGTCCAATTCGTACCGGATTTTAAGATCCCAGGAAACGGCTGTAGCATATAGATAACCATCCTGAAAAACGCCATAACTGATGTAGTGCGGCATTTTCGCACGGGCGGCCAAAAAATCCCCTTTGGCAAAGTGCAAACAGGCCCACAAAACATCCATCAAAATATCTAAATACGGTTCGCCAATGATTTTTTTAGGGTCAAAATCATTTAAAATCTGGGCAACCCACTCCGTTTTCCGCAATTTCAAGGCGGTAAGTATAATACCCTGAAACTGAGAACTGGGAATACTGTCTTGTGGCCCAACCAGTGCGAGTTGCTCTTTGTGCAATTGGTGGTTGCGCTCCAAAAAAATCAAATCGCCTGTACTGTGATACCTTTTTACCCAGTAATTGCGCAATAACACATTAAAATCATTCAAACGCCCTGAAGGCACCGCCGATTTGTGGGATTTGCGCAGCAACAACCGACCAAAGCGGGTAGCCAAATAATCAGACGCTTCCCCGGGTTCAGAAGCATTTAAAAATTCAAACAAAGCCAGGTAAATAGAAATACCCGGTGTACGTAAATATTTATAATCTTTAATTAATTGATTTGATATGTTTTTTGTAATTTCAAAATTTGCCTCCATGCGCTTTTGGCGTAATGCATCTGCCTCAAACAAGTTACTTGTGCGCTGTCGCATTTCCAACTTTGTCATTAGGTGCATTTTGGTAATCAGGTAAAACTGATCCAATTGCTCAATGGATGCCAGCAAATTGGCGTCCCCTTGCCGCTGATCCTGTTGCGCACTTTCATAATGGGCTTTTTCGGACTCTCCCAAAAACATCAGGTAGTGTATATCACAAAAAGTACTTTCATCAAAAATATTAAAGTCTTGTTGCCTTGCAAAAACCTCACTTAGATTGGCATATAAATTTGGAAAAAAATTATGCTTACCAGATGCTGGCGTCAGTTCTGTATCGCTGACCCGATCAGCATGGTTGCGCTCGCCGTAAAACCGCATTAAAGCCAGGGTTTGTCGCAAATAATTAATCATACGCGCGGGCATTTCCCGAATTTCCTCCTCATCAGGCGGATGGACGCGCACACTGCGCACATCAAAATA
>CAIVGO010000730.1 GCA_903905445.1 uncultured Bacteroidota bacterium | reverse complement strand
TAAACAATGCCCTTTTCTTCACTTTGTGCAACCCCGAGGTCTTTTCCGCCGATGTTGACAAACAGGCCATTGTTGAGGGTATAGGCCACCTTGTATGTTTTAGACTCAATGTCTACGCTTTCGGCCGTTTCGGGATACCAGTTTTTGCGGGTAATCGTGCCGTTGGTCGAGCCAGTGTAAATCGCGGATCCGGCCGTAAACCAGTAGTTTTCCTGGTTGATCCAATTAAGTGCGGGTAATGTTTCCACACTTTTGGCGCTATTTTTTGCTAAACCCGCATTGATATCGGGCAATAAACTCAAGGTATCGGTAGCGAGGTTGGCGGCATTTACCCGTACTATTTTTGAACTAAGAACATGGGTAAATTGGCTGGTGCCCGGTATCCATTGCAGTTGGCGCAGGTTGGAAGGTGCAAGGGTGGAGCGGCCTTTCATAATAGCGTCGGCCATCGAAAGTTTGGATTGAGCCGGAAGTAAAAAGGGAAACAGGAGGAGTAAGTACCCAAAGGCAATTCTATGCATCGTAACGCCGGTTATATGGCGCACAAAAATACAAGGATTCATGGGGCAAAACAGCGCGATTGGGCAAGGAACTATTTAAAATAACTAAAATGGCAGTTCATCCTCCTCTTCAAACTCGTAACTTCTTACAAAATCTTTGAAATTGCGTTCTTCCCGAATCAATTCCTGGTTCCGTTTAATCTGTTTGATCGCGTTTTTTTGTTTTTGAACATGGCGTTCAATATTACGCAAAATAGCTGCCTGATTGCTGTCATAAAACATGGCATATCGGTTGCCATTTCCTTCGGGCGACGAAAAATAAATTTCTTCTTCCAGTTCCTGGGCTTGTTGTTGCAGCGACGCGTTAAAATATTTCAGCTGGGCATCGTCAAAATCGGCAAACACATTTTCGCGGTCGGCCAACATGGTCATCTGTAATTCAAGCAATTGCAAGTGGTCATCTGCATCGTATGCGCCGGTGATTTGCTTCATTAATTCCGTTTTTTCTGCGCGCAAGGTCTCATCCGGTTCTTTATCCGGGTGAAAATGGCGTACCAAGTCGAAGTAAATCTGGCGGGTTGTTTTTTTAACGGCTAATGCAGCCTCCTCCCGTTTGGCTTCTGCGGCGATGGCGGAATCACTTTTTTTGCGACTGGCTTTTTCTTCGGCGCGTGCTTGTTCCTCGGCTTCAAATTGCGCACGTTTTTCCGCTAATTTTTCCTGCATTTTCTCCGGGTTATCGATATCCTCCGGTTCAATATCCAATCCAAACATATTTTTAAACATATGCTTGGCTATTATTTTCTCGAATTCTTCCTTTTCTGCCTCGACCTCTTCAAAACTTCGGCCGTTGTCTTCATATTCTGAAAACAAGCTGCGCAGCTCCTGATCTTCATGCAGAAATTCATGCTGAAGCAAGACTGTGATTTCTTCCTGCATGATTACTGCAAACTTTCCCTGCTCTTTTTTAGAAAGTTTGCTCTTGAAACTACTGTTGTGCAAGGCGAACAACCATTCGCGAAAAGCACCGATATAATTTTTTTCGGAAGGCACAATGCGTTTATCACCCAGCTGGCGCAATTCCAAATCGAGGGCTTTCACCTGTGGGATCTGCGCACGCAAGGCCTTGATCTTTTTAACCAGGGTATTAAACCGCTTTTGCTCTTTACTGAGTTTTTGATCGGCTTTTTTGCCTTTTACGATTTCGAGTTGTTTTGACATGACACCTGTTTAATTGATGGTAAAGATAAAGCTTGGAAAAAGCGCGTATTGATTTTTTAAAAAATTCCTAAAAAAAACGGTTGCCCGCCACCAAGCGAACAACCGTTTGAATATAAGAGGAAAACCAATGGTCTATTACAAACCAAAGTCTTTGCGGATTTTGTTCAAGGCGCTACCGGCAATGACCCACTCGATTTGTTGTTCGTTGTAGGTATGGTTCACAGCAAATTTCTCCTTAGAGCCATCGGCGTGTTCCAACACGATAAACAATTGTTTGCCCGGTGCAAAAGTGTCGAAGCCTTCGATGCTCACTTTATCGTCCTGGCGAATTTTGTCATAATCGGCGGTGTTGTCGAACGTCAAGGCCAACATACCTTGTTTTTTCAGGTTGGTTTGGTGAATCCGTGCGAATGATTTCACACAAACCACTTTTACACCCAAATAGCGCGGTTCCATGGCAGCATGCTCGCGGCTGGAGCCTTCGCCGTAGTTTTCTTCGCCAAATACAATCGTTCCAATGCCTTTTTTCTGGTAAAAACGGGCTGAGGCAGGTACTTCCATCCATTCGTTTTTCTCCAGGTTGAGCACTTTGTTGCGCTCATCGTTGAAAGCGTTGGTGGCGCCGATCAGACAGTTGTTGGAAATATTTTCGAGGTGACCGCGGTATTTCAACCAAGGACCCGCCATAGAGATATGGTCGGTGGTACATTTACCTTTTGCCTTAATCAACAGGCGCATGCCTTGCAATTCCGCATTAGTAATCGGCGTGAAAGGTTTCAGCAATTGCAGACGATCCGATTTTTTGTCCACCGCAATTTTTACGCCGCCTTTTGCCGGGGCAATGTAACCCGCATCTTCTACCGCGAAGCCATTTTTAGGCAATTCGATGCCTTTTGGTGGATCCAGGGTTACCGTTTCGCCATTTTTGTTCACCAGGGTGCCTTTTTTCGGATTGAAAGAAAGGTCGCCCGCGATCGCGAATGCCGTTACGATTTCAGGAGATGCTACAAACGCATGCGTATTCGGGTTGCCATCGTTCCGACCGGTAAAGTTCCGGTTGAAAGAAGTCATGATCGAGTTGGCGCGTTTTTGATCATCCATGTGGCGTGACCATTGACCAATACAAGGTCCACAAGCATTGGCCAACACTACACCGCCAATTCCTTCGAACGCGGCCAAAATTCCGTCGCGTTCTGCGGTGTAGCGAATCAATTCAGAACCCGGCGTTACCGTAAATTCTGCTTTTACTTCCAGGTTTTTGTCTTTTGCCTGCTGCGCAATAGAAGCTGCACGGGTAAGATCTTCATAGCTGGAGTTGGTGCACGAACCGATCAAACCAACTTCCAACTTTACTGGGTAGTTGTTCTTTTTAACGGCTGCGGCAAATTTCGACAATGGCCAAGCTAAATCGGGCGTAAATGGACCATTGATGTGTGGTTCCAGTTTCGACAAGTCAATTTCAATGACCTGGTCAAAATATTTTTCCGGATTGGCGTAGCATTCCGCGTCGCCGGTGAGGTAATCGGCCACTTTGTTACACATGGCCGCCACTTTGTTACGGCCGGTTGCTTTGAGGTAGCGGGCCATACTTTTGTCGTACCCGAAAGTAGACGTGGTTGCGCCAATTTCAGCACCCATGTTGCAAATGGTGCCTTTACCTGTAGCGCTCATGCTTTGTGCGCCTTTACCGAAATATTCAACAATGGCACCAGTACCGCCTTTTACGGTCAAAATACCAGCCACTTTCAAAATCACGTCTTTCGGAGATGCCCAACCGCGCAATTTGCCGGTCAAATGCACGCCGATCAATTTTGGCATTTGCAATTCCCAGCCCATGCCGCTCATCGCATCTACCGCATCAGCACCACCGACACCGATCGCAACCATACCCAAACCACCCGCGTTCACGGTGTGTGAGTCGGTACCAATCATCATACCGCCTGGAAAACCGTAGTTTTCCAATACAATTTGGTGAATAATGCCTGCACCTGGTTTCCAGAAACCGATACCATATTTTTGGCTCACGGTGCTCAAAAAATCAAATACTTCTTTGTTTTTATCCAAAGCAATCGCCATATCCTTCGCTGCGCCTACTTCTGCCGTGATCAAGTGATCGCAGTGTACAGTGGAAGGAACGGCCACTTTTTTACGACCACAGGTCATAAATTGCAAAAGGGCCATTTGTGCGGTCGCATCTTGCATTGCAACACGGTCTACCTGAAAAAACACATAATCCGAGCCGCGCTTGTATTCCTGTTGCGGACTATCGGTATGCAAATGCGCATAAAGAATTTTTTCAGAAAGGGTTAGGGGCCGGCCTAATTGCGCTTTGGCGGCATCCACACGCGCGGGGAAATTTTTGTAAAACTCCCGCAACATTTTTAGGTCAAAAATCATATTGGATAAACGGTTGACGGTTGACAATTATCGGTGTCATTCAGCATATTAACCGCTCAAAAGGCGCTTTGTTCCGCTGAATTGCGCAAATGTAAAGAAACAAGCGCTTTAGAAAGCCAAACAAAGCAATAATCGTTTCAATGCGACCAATTTCTTTACATGCGACTTTAGGTGAACAACAAATTTTTCAATTCTTCCACTTTTCCAAGGGTCATCACCCGGATACCGAAGCGGCCCGGATCTACCCCTTTCATCCCGTATTTTGATACATAAATGGCTTTAAATCCCAAGCGATCGGCTTCCTGAATGCGCTGCTCGACCCGGTTTACTGCCCGAATTTCGCCCGAAAGCCCCACTTCACCTGCAAAACAGATATTAGAAGGAATGCTCACATCCAACAGGGAAGAAATCAAGGCTGCCACAATCGATAGGTCGATGGC
>CAIVGO010000729.1 GCA_903905445.1 uncultured Bacteroidota bacterium | reverse complement strand
GTATCGGAATTCAACGATGCCAACCTGAAATTGTACTACCAGCCCAACGAAAAAACGCGCCTGGAAATGAGTGTTTATTCGGGCGCTGATGTACTGCGCTACCGGGTGGATTATAATGTGCCGAGTTGGCAATTCACCTACACGGGCGGCGATACCGTGCAATTGGCCAATGTGGGCGCGAGCATTCGCCTTTCCAAACACTGGACGCCCAATTATAGCACCGAATGGCAATTTGCTTCCAGTGCGCTGTTGAGCAAGTACAATTATGCGGGCTCCTTTGACACTTTGCAGTTTCCGCAATTCACCCGTTATCAGGAAAATGCCTTGCAGGAAAATGTATTTCGGTTTGACAACAGTTGGAAATTGACCGAAAAACAAACCTTACGCTTTGGGTTTCAGGCCATCAAAACTGCCAATCGGTTTTTGGAACGCGCGGTTAGTCAGGTAGATACCAACGGAACATACAGCTGGTCGGTCAACTTGCCTGCCAACCTTTCGGCCTTTTATGGAGTGTACCGAGTAGCGGATGGCGAAGACTGGAGTTTTGAGGCCGGTTTGCGGCAGGTTACCTTCAATTATACCTCCAAATCCTTCTGGGAGCCGCGTTTTTCTGCCCAGTTATTGGTGTTGCCGGGTTTTCGTTTGAAGGCCAACGCGGGTATTTATCGACAGTTTATGCGCCAGGCTTTTATTTGGAATAACCTCGGACTCAACAACGAAGTATGGTTCACGGCCGATGAAAATCTAAAACTGCCCGTTTTGGAAAACCGTCAGTATGCCGTCGGTGCTTCTTACACCCAGGGCGGCTGGATGTTCGACGTGGAGTTTTACAACAAATTACTCAGCCCGCTTACGGGGGTGAACTTGCGTTTTAACGGCGATCCGCAAACCATTTCGGACATTCGAGGCACTGAAAATGCGGCGGGTTTGGAGTTTTTATTGCGGCGGCGGCGCGGCATTCACACCCATTGGCTGAGTTACACCTACAGCGGCGGCATCGCCCGGTACGATTCTTTAAACACAGGGGTGGGTTTTCCGACCGATAACGACCAGCGGCATACCTTCAATTGGATGCACAGTTTTGACTGGAAAAAATGGTCGCTGTCTTTTTCCTGGAATTTTCACAGCGGCCGGCCCTTTACGCCCGCAACCGGGGTAAAAATCTCGCTATTGCCCGATGGATCGGTGAAGCAGGAAGTTTCATACGGTCCGCGCAACACCGCGCGCCTGCCCGATTATCACCGCATGGATGTGAGCGCGCAGTACCGTTTTAGTATTGGAAAAATGAAAGCCTCCCTGGGCTTGTCCATTTTCAACTTTTACAACCGCCTCAATGTGCAAAGTCGCTCGTTTTTTGTAGAAAAAAGCTACGATGAAAACAATGAGGAGCGGTATGCCGTGGGTTCTTTTGAACGCACCTTGTTGGGCAGTACGGGCAATTTATTCTTATTAATGCGCTGGTAATCAGGCATTTCGCGCAATTTTCCAGCGTTTGTGGCTCCAAAGCCAATTTTCTGGCTGGTCATAAATATAGGCTTCGGCCTTTTGCGCATACGCACGCGTAATGTCTTCGGGTGCTGCGGTGGCAGGTTCCGGCCACAGGGTTTCGTAGCGCAGTTCGTAGTAGCCCCGTTTGATGCGGGCAATGTGAAAGTATAAAACGGGGTAATTAAATTTTCGCGCTAAAAGATCCACACCGGGCAAAGAAGCCGAATCCTGCCCCAAAAATGACACCCAATGGGCGTTTTTTCGACTGGACGGGGATTGATCGGAGACTAAAAACCAGGCGGCTGTTTCGTCCCGACGTTTGCGCATGGCGCTAAAAACCGTTTCCATATCCACCATTTCCATACCGCCTCTTGCCCGGTTTCGGTTGAAATAGGCATCCATAATTTTGTTTGAAAGCGGCTTGTACACCGTAATCGCCGGGGCATGAAAACCGCCCGGAATGGTGAGGCAGGCCAGTTCCCAATTGTTGTAATGGCTGCCGCTCACAATGACCGATTGACCTTGATCCAGAAAATGATTGACGACTTCCGGGTTCAGGCAGGGGCAGCGTTGTGCTATGGCTGTTTTGGACAGCGTAAATGCTTTGATCGACTCCAGGGTAATATCGGTAAGGTTGCGGTAGGATTTGCGGGCAATTTGTTCGATTTCCGAAGGCGATTTTTCCGGAAAAACCCGACGCAGGTTGTCGTTTACCACCTTTTTGCGGTAGCCAATGACGCGGTAAAGCACAAAGGCTAATCCGTCAGAAAGCACATACAAGGCCCCAAACGGCACAAAACGAAACAATTGAATCAGCAATAAAAGCGAATAGTAGCCAAATCTCTGCATAAGCGGGCAAAGTTACTGCTTCGGCAGCATAACCCACAAACGGCCATAACTATTGATGCGCCGGGCTTCTTGCAAGCCTTTTTGGCCTATGCCACAATACAGGTCGATGCGTTTGGTTGTTTTGATCGCACCGCCACGGTCCTGGGCAAACAAAATGCGGTAGGTATAGCCGATCAATTTTCCGGTAACATCCAAATCGGGCAATTCGGCAAAAATGGTGCTGCCAATGGGAATAAACCGCGGATCGACGGCCACTGAATATCCGGCTGTGAGTGGGAAAAAACCTGCTCCCAGTACCGTTTCATCTACTTTGGTAAAAAACACATACGTACCGCCGGCCCCTTTTACCGAGCCGCCAAAACCAAAATAAGCGCGATTGCCATCCGGGAATTCCACCAGGCAGGAGCCTTGCAACTGGGCATTTTCTACTTCTTTTTTGGTTTTTACCCAGGCTAATTCCAGGTTTCGGCCATTTAAGGCGCCGTTTTTAATGGCAGCAGGGGAAGGAACACCCGATTGAGGTTTGCGCAACAAAGGAAATTTAAACTGATCCGTACGACTATGGCTGGCATAAATCAACGGGGTGTAATAGCCGGTGATGCGTACTTTATCCCGATTCAGGTCGGTATTGATGCGGTAAAAATCGAAGGTACTCAACAAAACCTTTGGATCCAACAGTTGCACGCCTTCCAGCAATTCGATACAGCGGTGCATTTCCTGGCGGGTAATGCCCGAAGCGCCCCGATCTTTCACATCCGAACGAATCAGGTAATTGGCCTGTTGATACAACGCCTGCAACATAAGCGGATCAAACGCAATATAAGGAAGGGTATCTGGCTGTGCAGGAATCAGCACACTGGAGCTGAGTTTGCGTTTACTTTTACTCCCTACTTTTTCGGGATAGGCCGGAATGCTGGTCAAAGCGGTTGCAGAACTTCCTACTTTTTGCACTGCTTTGGTAGACATAGAATCAATGGATGCACTTGCTTTTGCGGCAAATACTTCCTGATTATTCTGGCAGCCCGCCCAAGGCAAGGGCAGGGCACTAACCAATAGGAAAAATTTTATGTTTTTCAGCATACGGGCATTTGGTTCCGTTGCGGTTGTTTTTCGTTTTTTACAAATGTATAAAACAGTGCCCGAATTTGTTTCGTATGGAAGGAAAAAGTATTTATCTTAATAATCAGGTATTTGATAATCAATCGTTTGTATTGGATTGTTCTTTTTGTGATTTCCGTTTTTTAAAATATTTGGAACGCACAACCAACAATCCGAACGATTCGCCGCTGTCTTTTCCGGTATTGGCATGGTGGGCACCGTGGGCCCGTAAAATGCCCCTGGAGTACCAACCATCCAGCTGCCGAAACCAGGAGAAGCGCTGATGGATGTATACATCGTGTATCAAAAAGTAGGTCAGGCCATACAAGGAGATCCCTACACCAATGAAAAACACCCAAAAATGGGGCGTCATAGAGCCAAACATATAGGAAAAAGCAGAAGGGATGGCAAACACCAGGAAAAAGCGGTCATTTTTTTCAAAAAAACCATGTTTTTGGTGTTTTGGAAGGTGATGATCCTCATGCCATTTCCATAAAAAGCCATGCATGATGTATTTATGAGAAAACCAGGCCATAAATTCCATCCCAACATAAGCAAGGAGGGTAACCAAAGTATAAAGCAACCAACTTGGCATATCTAACACGGAGATTGAGTTTTAAAAACAACTATATGCATGCAAATAACACATTTCATGCCCATTTGTTTAACATTTTGAGCCTTAATCGCCAAAAGGCAAAAATTTGTCTTCGATCACTTCGTTTACCGCAGGAGCAATTTCGTGGATCGCATGACCATTTAGCACCTCGGCGTATAATTTCAAATAGGCTTCGGCCATACGTACACTGGAAAAGTGTGCCACGGCATAATCATGGCAATGCTGCGGATCAAAACCATCGGCATTTTTGATGGCTTCTACCAATTCCGATTTTTTTACGGTCAAACAGCCAAATGCACTGTAAAACGCATCCATCACGCCCCCGCTTGGGTCTTTGCGTTTTTTGGCCGTATCTTTTTTGCCCAACAATTCGGGCAGTGCGCCATAAGGGGTGCCAAAAACAGGACATCCAAAATACAAACTTTCAGGAACCGCCAGTCCAAAGGGTTCATGCCAAATCGCCGGAAACAACAAACCTTTTGAGCTGTTGAGCAACACATTTCTGCCTTCGGGGTTCAGAATACCGTGAAAACGCACATTGGGCGTGAGGGTGATGCGCAGTTCTTTCCTGAAATTGACCCGTGTGCCACCAATCACATGCAGGCGTGCGCCCAAACGTGCCGCGAGGTCGATGGCTCCACGCACATTTTTTCCGCGCCATTCAGCGTTGCCCAAAAAATGGTAATACATACGCCGGGCCTCCAAAATAGGGGTACCATATTCCGAAAAATCGATGCCATTGTGTACATACACCGACCCGCCATGCCGCAGGGCGTGCTGTGCCGAAACAAACACCGTATTGCGATCGAACACACACTGCGCAAAACAATTCTCGTGGCAAGTAATCAAATAGGGTTTCGAAACCGGTTGTGCCGGCTTGTAATGAAAATGCACCAGCTCAATATGCGCCGGAATTTGATCTTCAACGGGTTTCTTGTCATCCAAGGTAAGCACCGTGGCAAAAGGGCAAACGGTCCCTTTTTTTGCCAAAATATGCACATTATGGCCCATTTGAGCCAGGGTTTTACCCAACCACCACACCACACGCGCTGCATCATCGTAAGTTTGAACAGGCAAACGGGCATTGTAAACCAGTAATATATTCATCGGTTAGGACGCCTTTGAAGTAAGTCAACAGGCAGGCGTTGCAAATGTGCAACTTCTACCTATTTTGCCCAAGATAAACTCCATGATTTTATCACCTTTGCAGCAGTATTTTGAAGACAACTTGGCATGACATACAAAGAGACCGTGGAATACCTCTTTGCGGGTTTGCCGATGTTTCATCGCATCGGTGCAGCAGCATATAAGAAGGACCTTGATAATACCATTGCCCTGTGTACCCATTTGGGCAACCCGCACCACCATTTCCAAAGTGTTCACATCGGCGGCACCAATGGAAAAGGCTCGGTGAGCCATATGCTGGCAGCAATTTGCCAAGCCGCTGGACTAAAAACGGGCCTTTATATTAGTCCACACTATAAAGATTTCAGAGAACGCATCCGCATCAATGGCCGCAATATTTCACAAAAAGCGGTGGTTGATTTTGTGGAAAAAAACCGCGCGGCCATCGAGCAAATTGAACCCTCCTTTTTTGAAATGTGTGTGGGCATGGCCTTCGATTATTTTGCCCGTGAAAAAGTGGATATCGCAATCGTGGAAGTTGGGCTGGGAGGCCGGCTCGATAGCACCAATATTATTACGCCCTTGGCCAGTGTGATCACCAACATCAGTTATGATCACATGAACCTGCTGGGCGATACTTTGCCCAAAATTGCCTTTGAAAAAGCGGGCATCATCAAACCGGGTGTTCCGGTGATTATTGGCGAAACCCACCCGGAATCCGCGCCTGTTTTCCGTGAAAAAGCGCAGACGGTGGGCGCACCTATTTATTTTGCCGACCAGCAATATGATGTGGAAGTGCTGGAGGAAAACCTGCTCAGCGGACAAACGCGGTATCGGATATTAAAAGGCACGCAATTGCTGGTAGATGATTTGCGGGTGGATGCATCCGGCCCCTTTCAAGCAAAAAACCTGGCGACTGTACTAGAAACCGTTGAAGTGCTTAAAATAGGTACACCTGCTTTTTTACCGAAAATACAGCAACTCAATTTGTTGGAAGATACCCCGCGCCCGCTTTCCCTACCCGATGTGGTGAAGGATGGACTTGGGCAATTGCGTGCGCTGGTCAGTTTTCAAGGTCGCTGGCAAACGATTGGCCAAAACCCGTTGATTCTATGCGACAGCGCCCACAATGAAGCCGGGTTAAAGACGGCGTTTGCCAAAGTGCAAAGCATGCATTATCAACATTTGCACATCGTAACGGGATTTGCCAACGACAAGGATTTGAGCAAGGCGCTTCCCTTGTTTCCCAAACAGGCAAGCTATTATTTTGCCAAAGCCAATATTCCGAGGGGGCTGGAGGCAGAAATTTTGAGCGAACAAGCACAGGTGTATGGACTGCACGGTAAGCCTTATCGCACGGTTAAAAATGCCTTAAATGCGGCAAAAGCCAAGGCTGCCCCCGAAGATATGATTTTGGTGATCGGCAGTATTTTTGTGGTGGCCGAGGTAATTTGAGGATGGACAACAAAAGAAAACCTTTCGACAATCAAAAAGCGGCTATTTTTGTTTCAATTTTCTGCTTGAACCGATACCGCGCATTTTAAATTTAATTTTTCACCCAGATTAAACATACCATGACTGCTGCTCCCGCACTCGCTGCACAAAATCTTGATCACAACGGATTTCTCGATATCGAAGTAGATCCCGAGCTCGATTTAATTGCCGAAATTAAGCGCCTTAAAAAGGAAAAAAACGCGGTCATTTTGGCGCATTACTACCAGGAATCTGAGATACAAGACATTGCAGATTATATCGGCGATTCGCTTGGGCTGTCGCAAAAAGCGGCCAATACCGATGCCGATATGATTGTTTTTGCCGGGGTGCATTTTATGGCCGAAACCGCCAAAATACTTTCGCCCCAAAAAAAAGTGCTGCTTCCTGATTTAAAAGCGGGCTGCTCTTTGGCCGATTCCTGTCCGCCTCATTTGTTCAGAAAATTTAAGGAAAAATACCCCGATCACGTCGTGGTGTCCTATATCAACTGCACGGCTGAACTCAAAACCCTGACGGATATTTGCTGCACTTCCACCAATGCAGTGCAGATCATTGAAAGCATTCCGAAAGACCAGCCGATCATTTTTGCGCCCGATAAAAACCTGGGTGCTTATTTGGTGAAAAAAACCGGCCGCGACATGGTGATTTGGAATGGCGCCTGCATGGTGCACGAAATTTTCAGCCACGAGCGCATTGTGAAACTCAGATTGCGGCATCCAAACGCCAAGTTTATCGCCCACCCGGAGTGCGAGGCGCATATTCTCGACATGGCCGATTACATTGGCAGTACCACAGGTTTGTTGAAATACACCATCAACGACCCGGCGACCGAGTTTATCGTTGCGACCGAATCGGGCATTTTGCACCAAATGCAAAAAAGCAGTCCGGAAAAAACGTTTATTCCCGCCCCACCCGACAATCACTGCGCCTGCAATGATTGTCCGCACATGAAACGCAATACCCTCGAAAAACTGTACCTGTGCATGGAATACGAGCTGCCCGAAATCATCCTGCCCGATTGGGTCATCGAGCAGGGGCGTGCGTCGATTGATCGCATGCTGGAGGTTTCGGCCAAAGCAGGGTTAATGGGCTAATTTTTTGTTTAAACAAGTTTAAACAAAAAATTAGCTAAACAGCCCAACAATATCGTCTTGCGTAAGTTTCTTGATCAGGCCTTGTTCGGTACTGATCAGGTCTTTCGCGATGTCCTTTTTCTTTTCCTGTAATTGCAGGATTTTCTCCTCCACGGTGTCTTTGCAAATCATTTTGTAAGCAAACACCTTTTTCGTTTGTCCAATCCGGTGCGTCCGGTCGATGGCTTGTTGCTCCACCGCCGGGTTCCACCATGGATCTACGAGGTACACATAATCGGCTTCGGTCAGGTTAATGCCCACACCGCCTGCTTTAAGGCTCATCAGGAATACCCTGCAATTGACCGATTCCTGGAAATTGCGCACCCGTGCAGCGCGGTCTTGGGTAGAACCATCGAGGTATTCATAAGGAATGCCCGATTTTTCGAGGTGCTGGCGAATGAGGTCCAGCATTTTAAGAAATTGCGAGAAGATCAGGATTTTATGGTTGCCCGCATTTTCCTCAATTTCCCGGATAATTTCCTCCAATTTGGCCGAGTCATTGCCAAAATCTTCATTTCCAGAAAGCAATGCGGGTGAATCACAGATTTGCCGCAATTTCAGCAAGCCTTCCAGAATCAGGAACGCAGCTTTATCCTTGCCCTCTTCGGCCATTTTTTCCACAATGCGCGCCCGATAAAGCTCGCGGAAATCGTCGTACACCTTGCGTTGTTGCGCGCCCATTTCACAAAACAGGATCATTTCCATTTTATCCGGCAAATCCTTGGCCACTTCCTCCTTGGTGCGCTTGAGCATAAACGGATAGATCAGTTTGCGCAATTGCCGGGCCTTTTCTTCGTCGCGGTATTTATCAATAGGGGTAGCAAATTCGCTGCGGAAAAACTCCTGACTGCCCAACAAACCCGGATTAAGAAACTCCATTTGCGAGTATAGGTCAAAGGTGTTGTTTTCCACGGGCGTACCGGTCATTACGAGTCGGTTTTTGGTAGACAATAATTTGACTGCCTTGGCAATTTTCGAGTCGGGGTTTTTGATGGCTTGCGACTCATCGAGCACCACATAATCGAACTGAATGGTTCGAAATATTTCAATATCACTGCGCAAAGTGCCATACGTGGTCAAAACCAGGTCGTAGGCACGCAGCACGCTCAGGTCGCGCTCCCGTGCAACGCCACGGTGGATGTAAATTTTCAACTCCGGCGTAAATTTCTCCACCTCGGCCTGCCAGTTGAAGATCAGGGTTGTTGGTACGACAATCAGGTTGACGGCTTTGGGGTTGATGTTTTTTCGGTGTTGTAAAAAGCACAAAATCTGCACTGTTTTACCCAAACCCATATCATCGGCGAGGCAACCGCCCCATTTGAACTCATCCAGGAAATTGAGCCATTTGAAGCCTTCTTTTTGGTAATCGCGCAGGTTGGCTTTTACATTTGCCGGTTGCGGCACATCTTCAATGGTTTTGAAATGCAGCAATTTTTGCTTCTTTTCCCAAATTTCCTGTTGCAAGGCTTCATCGTCAATTTGGTCAAACAAATCATCGATGATCGAGAAATGCAGTTTCGAAACCTTGATTTCATCGCCTTTTATCTGCCCGAATTTAAACAAGCCCGCGTATTTTTCCAGCCATTCTTCCGGCAACATACCCAGGCTGCCGTCATTCAACTGAATATAATGTTGCTTGTTGAGCACGGCTTTTTTAATATCGGCCAGCGTAACCGTTTGCTCGCCGAACACCACTTCCATCCGCATATCGAACCAGTCGATCCCGGAAGAAGCCCTGATTTTAAAAGAGGGTCGGTTTGGGTTATAACGGAATTTTTTGAGCTGGCTAAATCCAAAAATTGGAATATTCTGTGCCTGGGCAGCTTCAAAAAATCGAAACAGCCATTGATCTTTCAGTGCCTGATCGAAGGGTAAATAATAGAATTCCTGCCCGTTTTGGTATTTAAAATCGGGGTGCAGGTTTTCCATAAACTGGTTAAACGCTTGTTCGGCATCCTGATCGCGGTTCCACACCACCATTTTACCTTCATTGTAGGCAATGCGGTCGTGTTTGCCATCGTGCAGAAACTCAATTTCCTGTTCCGCCACTTCCACTTCCGGCGAACGATAGGCGTACGTTGGAATAAACAGCAAATTACGCTCATCTTCCTTCAGGTAAATGCGGTTATCGAGGTACACCAGGTTGCGCAGTTCCACATCCATTTCGATGTTAAAATCGACGGAATAATATGCGGTAAGGGGCAGCACAAAATCCTTCAGCAGGTCGGGGAGGTAGTTGCTTTTTACCTTGAATTGGCCGGTTGGGCCCATTTGTTGTATCACCGCGCCATCGTTATAACGGGCAATTTTGATCAGTTTGTCTTTGTAGCGCAAAAACCAGAAACCTACAAATTGGCATTTTTGGAGAGCCACAATTTCTTCTCCAACATGGATATAGGCCTGCAGGATGGCGAAATCGTTTTCTTCATACAGTTGGAAGAAAGGTTTTGCTGTTTGGGACTGGAGGAATACCCGGCTTAAGCTGTTGAGGTGGAAGTTTTGGTCGGGACTAACCACCGTAATACGATCGTGCAAAAGCGGAATTAATTGATCCCAGATTCTTCCAAGGTGCATCAGGGCGCTTTGCCGCATTTCCTCACTCAGTTCGTGGAGGGGCATGTTTTGATAATACCAGCGGGTCATGGGAAAACCCGCTTCACGCAAGGACGCCAGGAGCGCATTAATACCAAATCCGCTGCGGGCAAGCGCCATTGCTTTGCTGTCCAGCTCAGTAATCGGCGGAATTTCTACCTGGGCGCTTGGGTTGGATGCGAGCGGTGCATCCATTTTGCTGATGTGCGACAGTTTTTCTTTGTCGGTCAGGTATTTACCCGAAAGAGGCGTCAAAACCACATCGGGAAGCGACTGACTATCGAGCAGGGTAAAGGCATATAATAGGATGCGGTTCGTTTCCGCTTCTTCGGGCGGCTTGGGCACAGACAACACCTGGTGTTTTACCGCAAAGCGTTTTTCCTGCGATTTCCACCAGTTGCCCAATTGGTCGGGCGATTGGATAGAAGCGTCCAGAACCGTCATTTCCATTTGGCCCTGGTTGTTGATTTTGAACTCGAATTTGCCGGTCAGATTGTCTTCCGTCGTAAATCCAAATTCAGCCAGCAAGCGGTTTTTTTCAATCGACCAATCGCGCATCACTTCAAACGCGAGGATGCCGTATTGATCGCGCAAACTGAGCAAGGCAGCCAGTTTATGGGCGCAAATCGGATCAAATTGTGTTTCTGCGCACGAACAGGAAGTGTGTATTTCGCCTGGACTAATGCGGGTAAAACGCACCGTGTAGTCCGATTTATCGTGCATAAATACCCGACAAGCGGCTACTCCGTTAAAAGCACTCAGAATTTCCACACTGCGCTGCCCACCCCGTCCATTCCAGAACAGGTCGGATGTTTTTTGCCGCAGGCTACTGTCGCTTAAGTCGGGCAAATGCACGGTACAATCCAACATTTGGTATTGCACCGCTGGTTGGGCCAGGGCTTCGTGCTGATCGAGTATCATCATCATAGCCACAATGTGCTCGCAGGCCCCGCTGTACCGTTTACTATACGGGCAGCTACAGGAGCAATCAATTGCACCTGGTCCGAGAAAATTCTGGATAATTACCTCGTAGTGAATATTGCTGTACTGTTCGCTCCTAACCCTGAACTTTGCTTTACCTCCCTCCTCCAGTTGCATCTCGGAAAAATTGAATTTTCCCCAGCGAACAACATTTTTCGCTTTATTTATAACAACTGCGCTGGCATAGGTGGTTAAGTAGCGGTCTAATTTATCGTGTTGCAGATAGCGCATGAATCGTTTTTGGCTTAAACCGCAAAAATACACCAGCTATCTGAATAAGCAGGTTATCTACAGATTAATATTGCAAAGTTTGTACAGCGTTGTCCAAACAGCAATTTAAATACAAGTCTATTGAACTGATTACCTGTTAAATACCCGGCGATACAAGGCTGGGATGAAGCAAAAAAAAATTCCGGGTGGTGGATGAACCATAAAAAAGCCGCGCAACTTGATTTTTCATTTTAAAACGAAAACCAAGCTGCGCGGCCTATGCTACTTTAATCTGTATAATTTTTAGTCTCTGCTGCCAAAAACGCGCCACAACAGGTACAGCAATTGTACCAGTGCCGCCAAAGCAGCTGCTACATAAGTCATTGCAGCCCAAGTAAGGGCATCTTTTGCACCGTTGTATTGTTCGCCACGGGCATACCCGGAGCCATCCAACCAAGCCAATGCACGGCGGCTGGCGTCAAATTCGACGGGCAAGGTAACCAGGCTAAATAAAGTTGTGATGCCGAATGCAACCAATGCAATGATCAATACGATGGAGTTGTGCATCATGCTCAAGCCCATGATACCAAACATAAACAAGTATTGTTGCAAGCCTGCGGCGATGTTCACCACCGGAACCAGGGCAGAACGCATTTGCAACATGCTGTATGCAGTGGCATGTTGTACTGCGTGGCCACATTCGTGTGCAGCAACTGCCGCAGCCGATACGTGGCGACCATAATATACATCATGGCTTAGGTTCACCGTTTTGTCGGCCGGATTGTAGTGGTCGGTCAGGTGGCCATCCACTTGTGTGATTTGCACATCGTAAATTTGGTAGTACTTCAGCATGGCAGCAGCAACTTCCGCACCGCTTGCGCCATTGGTCATTGGCACCTCAGCGTATTTTTTGAATTTGCTTTTCAAAACGCTGCTCAGGATAAAACCAATAATCATGAACAAGACGCTGATAATCAACATTCCCATGTTTTAACTGTTTTTTTGATAAAAATGATAGAACCTTGGAGGCTCCGGTTTTAAAAAGAGGTATTTGATCGTTGGATCGACCATTATAACAGCAAAGCAAGAAAAAAGTCACCACATTTTCGATAAAAAATATGGAACGGTAGTTATTCTTTTGTTACCGGCCGACAAAAGTCTGAAATAGCCTGATTATTCGATGGTTTTGAAGCCGGTGTATTTTTGCAGTGCTTTCGGAATTTTGATGCCTTCGGGGGTTTGGTTGTTTTCCAACAGCGCCGCAACGATGCGGGCGAGGGCCAAAGCCGAACCGTTGAGGGTATGTGCGAGTTCAATTTTGCCATTTTCATCCCGGAAGCGCAATTTCATGCGGTTGGTTTGAAACGTTTCAAAATTGGAAACCGAACTCACTTCCAACCAGCGTTTTTGTGCCGCCGACCACACTTCAAAGTCGTAAGTAAGTGCTGACGAAAAACCCATATCACCGCCACAAAGTTTCAGGATGCGATAGGGCAATTCGAGTTTATTCAACAATCCTGCCACGTGGCGGATCATCGCTTGCAAGGTTTTATACGACTCATCGGGATGTACAATTTGCACAATTTCAATTTTTTCAAACTGATGCACCCGGTTTAGTCCGCGTACGTGCGCACCCCAAGCGCCCGCTTCACGCCGAAAACAGGGCGTAAACGCGGTCATTTTGATCGGCAAATCCTTGATCGATACAATTTCATCGCGGTAAATATTGGTAACGGGCACTTCTGCGGTTGGGATCAGGTACAATTTATCGAGATCACAAGCGTACATCTGCGCTTCTTTATCGGGCAGTTGGCCGGTTCCGCGGGCGGTGGCTTCATTGACAAGCAACGGCGGATTGATTTCTTCAAAACCGGCTTTTACGGCTTCGTCGAGGAAAAATTGCACCAAAGCGCGTTGCAGGCGGGCGCCCTTGCCACGGTATACCGGAAAACCTGCACCAGTGAGTTTCACACCCAGTTCAAAATCGAACAGGTTGTATTTTTTACCCAAGTCCCAGTGTGCAGCGGCATCCTCGGGAAGCACTGGAAAAGGTTTGGTCCAGTCTTTGGCCACCTTGTTTTCTTCGGGTGTTTTGCCGCGTGGCACCGATTTGTGGGGGATGTTTGGTACCGAGTACAGCAGGTTTTCCAAATCGGTTTCGATCGTACGTTGTTGATCTTCAAGTACTTTCACCTTTTCCTTGTGGTTGGCCACCTGCAATTTGAGGGCTTCAGCTTCCTCTTTTTTGCCCTGACCCATCATTTGTCCGATCAGTTTGCTCAGTTTGTTGTTCTCGGCAAGGGTATTGTCGAGTTCATTCTGATTGTTGCGTCGCTGATCATCCACTTGAAGGATTTGATCAATGACTTTGAGCTGTTGGGCATTCCAGTTGCGCTTGCGCAGACCGTCGAGAATCCGTTTTTTCTCTTCCCGGATAACTTTAAGTTGGAGCATTTTATCAAATTTTATCAAAAAAGTGCTGCAAGATAGGGCGAATTTCAAAATACACTTATCTTTGCAATGTTCAATACTTTAAATACCAACCCTGCTACCCAACTTTACCGCTGCTTTTGTTGTTACACTTCCTATACAAGCAGCATTTTTAGAATTCATTTTTGCTATTCTCCCACCCGGTGCGCATCTGCCCGAACGCCTTGTCCTGCCAAGTAGCGCGCCGATCCAATTTTAACCCACGCATTTTTTGTCATGTACGACATTCTTCAGCTGAACGACAAGCTGGTACCCGAACTTAAAGAGATCGCTCAGAAACTTGGTATCAAAGGGTACAACAAATTAACTAAACAAGAACTTATTTACAAGATCCTCGATGAACAGGCGCTTGCTGAAAAAAATTCTACTGATAAAGTTGTACCCGTAGTCGATGAACCCAATCCGTCAACTGGCCGCCGTCCGCGCAAGCCAAGCACTGTTGATGATGAACCGCGCGTCGTTCGAACGCCTGCACCTGTCGCAGAGCAGCCTTCGATTGTAAACGAGCCGGTTACACCACCTATTACACCCGAAACACCGCCAACACCGGCTTCACCCAATCTGCCGCAACCACCTAATCCGCCGCAACCGCGCCGCGATCAGCCACGAGACCCACGCCGCGAATTTGTGCAAGATCGCCGTCGCGATGTGCCGCCTAACCGCGAAAACCCCAATCGGGAAACGCCCAACCTGCCGCCCAACCGCGAACGCACGCCCAATCCTGATCCGCAACAACGCCGTGAGCGCTGGGACGATCGCCGGGATCCGCGCCGTAACCGCTGGGATGATCGGCGCAACCGCCCTAACCAACCCAATCCGCCACGGCCAGGGAATCCGAACCTTGTTGACCCTGAGGCGAATAAATTGATAAACCTGGAAGAGGAAGAGTTCAACAACCCAATTACACCCGGGGAAGAAGAAGAGGAGGATATGGTGGTGCGCCGCCAGCAACAACCACAGCAAGAGCCGCAAGAGCCACGTCCTACCCCCATTCAGCCCGAATCGGAAGTAATGCCCGTGATGCCCCGCGAAAAATTTGACGTGGAAATTGATGGCATCATCGAAGGCCTCGGAACGCTCGAAATGATGCCCGATGGTTACGGCTTCCTGCGCTCCCCCGATTACAATTACCAAACCAGTCCCGACGATATATACGTGTCGCCTTCGCAAATCAAATTATTCGGTTTGCGCACAGGAGATACCGTAAAAGGTGCCATTCGTCCACCAAAAGAAGGGGAAAAATACTTTGCACTGCTCAAAGTGAGCAAAATCAATGGCCTGGATCCAAAAGACGTGCGCGACCGTGTGCCGTTCGATTATCTGACGCCTTTGTTCCCAACGCAAAAATTCAACCTGCTCACCAGTCCTACTGGCCGCGATTTTGGCAACCGGATCATCGAATTGTTTACGCCCATCGGTAAAGGACAACGCGGCCTGATCGTGGCACAACCCAAAACCGGTAAAACCTTCTTGTTGAAGGACATCGCCAATGCAATCACCAAAAACCACCCGGAATGTTATGTGATCGTGTTGCTGATCGACGAACGTCCCGAGGAGGTTACTGATATGCGCCGCAGTGTACGCGCCGAAGTGGTAGCTTCTACGTTTGATGAAGCGGCCGAAAACCACGTGCGTCTGGCCAATATTGTACTCGAAAAAGCCAAACGTATGGTAGAATGCGGTCACCATGTGGTGATTCTGCTCGATTCGATCACGCGGATGGCGCGCGCCTACAACACCGTGGCACCGGCTTCTGGTAAAGTGCTTTCGGGTGGTGTGGAAGCAACAGCCCTGCAAAAACCGAAAAAATTCTTTGGTGCAGCCCGCGCAATTGAAAGCGGCGGCTCCCTGACCATCCTGGCTACCGCGCTCATTGATACCGGTTCGAAAATGGACCAGGTAATCTTCGAGGAATTTAAAGGTACCGGTAACATGGAATTGCAACTCGACCGCAGCCTGGCCAACCGCCGTATGTACCCATCGGTCGATTTGACCAAATCGAGCACACGCCGCGAGGAATTGCTGCTTGATAAGGATACCCTGCAACGTATGTTCATCCTACGCAACCACCTGGCCGATATGAAGCCGGAGGAAGCCATGGAATTCATCAAAAAGCAGATGATGCACAGCTCCAACAACACCGAGTTTTTGGAGTCGATGAATCGATAAAGCGTACCTATTTACTAAGCTTATACAGCCGTTCGTTGCAGTTTTCCGCAGCGAGCGGCTTTTTTTATGCCCCTACTGTTCGTAACTGATCGTTGAAAGCATGAAATCCGTCGTTAATTAAGACCGATTACTCGTTTTATTCAAAAGCGCACTTGACAAACATTTTTAAATTATGCTACCTTTGTAATATCAAATCAATATCATTATAAAGTCAACTCAAAATTAAAAAAAATGGAAAAAATCGTAAAACCCACCTCTGGCTGGAACATGCTGTTGCTCGTTGGTATTCTGACCATCGCGGGTATCGCCCTGTTAATTCTGAAACAGTTTGTTCCTGGTGCGATACTCCTTGTGGCAGCGTATGGTTTCATTGCGCCCGGATTTATTGCCATCGAACCAAACAGCGCACGTGTAATGACCTTGTTTGGCGCTTACCATGGAACCGTCAACGTGAGTGGTTTCTTTTTTGTCAACCCATTTTACACCAAAAAAAATGTTTCGTTGCGTGCAGTAACGCTTGATGTGCCGCAAATTAAGGTCAATGACAAACAAGGCAACCCGATTATGATCGGCGCGGTGGTGATGTACCGTGTAAAAGACACCTTTAAAGCCGCCTTTGCCGTAGAAAACTATCCAGATTTTGTAAAAATACAGAGTGAAACAGCGGTGCGAAAACTAGCAGGCATGTACAGTTATGATAACCTGGAAGACGAAGCCGCTGCCATCACCTTGCGTTCGTCCTTTGAAGAAGTAAACCACCAGTTGGCGCTTGAAATCGCCGATCGCTTGCAAATTGCGGGCATTGAAATCATCGAAGCGCGGATCAATAACTTGTCGTACGCTACAGAGATTGCGCAGGCCATGTTGCAACGTCAACAAGCAACCGCCATCGTTTCGGCCCGGAGCAAAATTGTGGAAGGCGCCGTGGGTATGGTAGAAATGGCCCTTGAAATGCTGTCGCACAAAAAAATCATTGAATTGGATGAAGATAAAAAGGCGGCCATGGTAAGTAATTTGCTGGTGGTATTATGTGGCGATCGGAATGTTTCGCCGGTAGTAAATGCGGGCACTTTGCACAATTAAAAGACTAAAACAAGTGAAATCCACCACACCGTACCGCTATCAAGGAGGTATCGGGGTGGTGGATTCACCTTATTTAATAGACTATTTTATGGCTGAGAAAAAATCATTTGTGCTTCGGATGGATGTTGCCACCTATGAGGCGTTGGAAAAATGGGCCGCCGATGAATTTCGGAGTGTCAACGGGCAATTGGAATGGATGATTCAACGGGCGCTCAAGGAAGCGGGGCGTGCACCGAAAGCGCCTCAGCCCAAAGACGATGCAACCGATCAGGCTTAATACCCCGGATTGATCGATAAAATCATGGCGAAACCAACAAGCAATATGGCTTTCGGTTATTTTTGCCCCCCGAACATCGGCGGGTTTTTGCTGTTTGTAGGTAAAGCCGCGTTTTGCGCCAGTGGTTGCTTCAACTTTATTATCCATGAAACGGATTAAAACCGACATACTTGTCCTCGGTTCCGGTATTGCCGGACTCACCTTTGCCATTAAAACTGCCAAAAAATACCCGGAGCGCAGCATTCTGGTATTGACCAAAACAACGGAAGGCGAAAGCAATACCCGCTATGCCCAAGGAGGGGTGGCGGCCGTTTGGGATCCTGAAAAAGACAACGCTGATAAACATGTAGCCGATACCCTCGATGCAGGCGCGGGCCTGTGTAAGGAAGATATTGTACGCATTGTGGTGGAAGAGGGACCTGAGCGCGTGCGAGAACTCATTGAGTGGGGGGCGCGGTTTGATAAGGAAAAAAATTCCAATGAATACGATCTGGCCCGAGAAGGCGGCCATTCCGAACACCGCATTTTACACTATAAAGATTTGACCGGTTGGGAAATGCAACGCACCCTCATGGAAGAAGCGGCGCAATACCCTAATATTCAGGTTTGGGAGCATTATTTTGCCTTGGATTTGATTACGCAACACCATTTGGGCCGCATGGTGATTCGGGTAACCCCCAATATTGAGTGTTATGGTTGCTATGCGCTCAACAAGCAAAATAGCGAAATCGATACCATATTGTCGCGCATTACCGTGTTGTGTACCGGTGGCGCAGGACAGGTGTACAAATCGACCACCAATCCGGTAATTGCAACCGGCGATGGCGTAGCGATGACCTATCGGGCCAAAGGAAGGGTAGAAAACATGGAGTTTATGCAGTTTCATCCCACTTCTTTGTACAATCCGGTGGGCGAAAACCCTTCATTTTTGGTTTCAGAGGCGGTGCGTGGTTTTGGCGCCATCCTGAAAAGTGCAGAAGGGGAAGAATTTATGCATTTGTACGACGAACGGCTTTCCCTGGCCCCACGCGATATTGTTGCCCGCGCCATCGACTCTGAAATGAAAAAGCGCGGTACCGAATGCATGTACCTCGATTGCCGCCATTTGGAAAAAGAAGCGTTTTTAGCCCATTTTCCTACAATTTATGATAAATGTATGAGCCTGGGCATCGATCCGATGCAACACATGATCCCGGTCGTGCCTGCCTGCCATTATATGTGTGGCGGCATTCTGGTAGATGATTTTGGACGCAGCAGCATCCAGCGTTTGTATGCTGCGGGCGAGTGCAGCAGTACAGGTTTACATGGAGCAAATCGATTGGCATCCAACTCCTTATTGGAAGCGATGGTATTTGCGCACCGCATTTACCTTGACATACAAGACAAGTTAGAACACCTTGATTATCAGGAAGATGTACCTGATTGGAATGCGGAAGGCACCATGGATCCACCTGAAATGGTATTGATTACCCAAGGCATGAAGGAATTAAAGGACATTATGTCGTATTATGTGGGTATTGTGCGCTCCAACATTCGTTCCAAACGCGCACTTGACCGCTTGTTCCTGCTGTATGAGGAAACCGAAGATTTGTATAAAACCACCAAAATATCGCCCCAATTGATGGAGTTACGCAACTTGATTACCATTGCCTACCTCATTGCGCGTTGTGCCGCCCATCGGCGCGAAAGTCGGGGCTTACATTTCACCACAGATTATCCTGATTTGTTGCCTTTTGTGGAAAACTCTGTGTTATAAAAGCAAAATCTCCAAAAAATCTAGGCAAATGAAAGTCCTTTTTATTGCTGCGCTGTTACAAATGTAATTTTAAAACCATCCACTGCTTGTCAACCCTTCTGGTATGAAAATCGGTATTGTTTGTTACCCAACCTATGGCGGTTCTGGCGTCATTGCTACCGAACTGGGGCTTGGCTTGGCCCGTAGAGGCCATGAGGTGCACTTCATCACCTACCGCCGTCCGGTCCGATTGTCGCATTTTCATGAAAATGTTTTTTACCATGAAGTAGATACGGAGGACTATCCGTTGTTTGAATATCCGCCCTACGACACGGCGCTGGCCTCAAAAATTGTCGATGTCGTAAAATATCAAAACCTGGATTTGTTGCATGTGCATTATGCTATTCCACACGCAGCGGTGGCTTATATGGCCAAGAAAATTTTGCTTACCCAAGGGCGCTATCTACCGGTGGTCACCACCTTGCACGGGACCGATATTACCCTGGTGGGCAACAATAGTGCATTTGCCCCGGTGGTTGAGTTCAGTATCAACAAAAGTGATGGTGTAACGGCGGTTTCTCAAAATTTGAAAGAAGATACGTTGCGGTTGTTCGATATTCAGCGCGAGGTAAAAGTGATCTATAACTTTATTGACTTTGATCGTTTCAAAAAGGTAAATAAAGACCACTTTAAAAAAATTATTGCCCCGGAAGGAGAACGGATCCTGGTACATACCTCCAATTTCCGGCGGGTGAAGCGCGTGGAAGATGTTATCCTGATTTTTAAACAGGTTCAGGAAAAAATTCCATCAAAATTGTTGATGATTGGCGACGGTCCGGAACGTCAAAATGCAGAACGCCTTTGTCGCGAACTGGGCTTGGGCAATGAGGTGCGTTTTCTGGGTAAACAAGATGCGATTGAAGAGTTGTTGGCCATTTGTGACTTGTTTATCATGCCTTCCGAGAGTGAGAGTTTTGGCTTGGCAGCATTAGAGGCGATGGCATGCGAAGTACCCGTCGTTTCGTCCAACGGGGGTGGTTTGCCGGAAGTAAACATCCATGGGGTAACCGGTTTTTTGAGCGAAGTAGGCGATGTGGACGAAATGGCACAATATGCCATCCAATTGTTGAGCGATGATGCCATGTTGCAACAGTTCCGAATTAATGCCCTGGCGCAGGCCAAACGGTTTGATTTGGACAATATTTTGCCCGATTATGAAGCTTTTTACCAAGAAGTACTTGAAAAGAGCATTATCAAGATAGAGTAATACCTTTGTGCGCTTAAATAAGCAAGCGCAATTCGGCACATGAAAATACGTATTGGTACCCGTGGCAGCAAACTTGCCCTTTGGCAGGCACATTTCACCCAGGCCGAACTTACTCGGATTGGCGTTGAAAGTGAATTGATTATCATCAAAACCCAGGGCGATATGATTCAGCACCTTGGGTTTGATAAAATGGAAGGGAAAGGCTTTTTTACGAAAGAAATTGAAGAGGCCTTGCTGCGGGGCGATATAGACCTGGCGGTACATTCGATGAAAGATTTGCCTACCCAGGCACCAGAAGGTTTGGCGATCACCGCCGTTTCTTACCGCGATAATCCGGCCGATTTGTTATTGATACGGCCGGAAGCCCTGGATAAATCCAAGATTTTTAAAATAAAAGCAGGCGCCATCGTGGGTACTTCTGCAGCGCGTCGGAAAGCGCAACTGCTTGATTTTCGGCCCGATGTACAACTCAAGGATATTCGCGGCAATGTGCCTACCCGTTTGGAAAAACTCCGTACGGGCGATTTTGATGCGATCTTTTTGGCCGCAGCGGGCGTGCAACGCCTTGGATTGGACACGCAAGACCTGGAGGTAATTGAACTCAATCCGCGCGAGTTTGTGCCCGCGCCCGCGCAAGGCGTATTGGCCTGGCAAACGAACCGGGATGATGTGGAAGTGCGCACCGTGTTGAAAAAATTGCACCATCCTGAAATATCAGCGGTGACCAATGTAGAGCGCCGGGTGCTGCAACTCATGGATGGCGGTTGCCAATTGCCACTGGGTGTGCATTGTATGCGCGATGAGCAAGCCAATTACCATGCTTATGCGGCCTGTTTGATCGATGGCGTGATGCGCCGCGCGCGCCAATCTGCCAGCACCAATTTTGGTTTGGCCGAAACCCTGGTCGAATTATTACACAAAGGATAAGGGCTTATGAAAGTTTTGTTGGTCGACGATGAACGTTTGGCTCGGCAAGAAATGCGCCGACTCTTGGCCGAACATCCGGATGTTGAGATACTCGGAGAGGCGGCCAATGCCAGCGAGGCGACGCAACAATTAGAAGCGCAGCGTTTTGATTTGATTTTTCTGGATATTTCCATGCCCGGCAAAACGGGGTTTGAATTTTTGGTTGCCTTGCCGGAAACGCCGCGTGTGGTGTTTGTAACCGCCTTTGATCAATATGCACTCAAAGCGTTTGAAGTAAATGCGCTGGATTATATTGTAAAACCAGTAGACCCTGAGCGACTTGCGCGCGCGCTCGAGAAAATCCGGGCGGAAATCAAGCGCAATGAACGCCCGACACCCACCAGCGATAAAATTGTTGAGGCCGACCGGCAGGTTTTTCTGAAAGATGGTGAAAAATGCTATTTTGTACGCATGGGAGATGTTTGGCTCATCGAATCCGTGGGCAACTATGCGCGCTTATATTTCGAAGACCAACGTGCGATGTTGCACCGTTCGCTGAATCAATTGGAAGAAAAACTTGACCCAACGGTGTTTTTCCGCGCCAATCGGCAGGAATTGATCAATATGGAATTTATTCAAAAAATAGATCCGTTTTTTAATGGCGCCTTGCGGATTACCCTCAAAAGCGGGCGGCTGGTGGAGGTGTCGGTTCGGCAGGCGGTGGTATTTCGGGAACGGATGGGGTTGTAACCCATATCCCGGTAGACGTCGGAAGCGTTTCGAACGCTTCCGACGTCTATCGGGACGCTTCCGATGTGGTGTCTTCCAACCGTTTTTCTGCAAAACGGCCAGGCATATTGTTTTCAGTGCCCCAATCATATAGTTTTAATAAAATCGGGATGAGGGTTTCTCCCAGCGATGTCAGGGTGTACTCTACCCGCAAAGGCACTTCCGCAAATACTTTTCTGGTAATAAATCCATCCGATTCCAGCTCCCGGAGTTGGGTGGTGAGCATTTTCTCAGAAATGCCCTGAATGGTATTTTTCAGCATCCCAAATCGGTTGACACCGTGGTGCAGTTTCCATAAAATATTGATTTTCCAGCGCCCACCAATAAAATATAGGCTGCTGAGTACCGGACAATGCTCGGTAATTGCCTGTTCGTTGGCCGTGTAGGTTGAGTTGTTTTTACGTGCAGATGCCATACCGTCTATTTTGCGGGTTACCTTACAATTGGGTAAGTACTTTCGAAATGGAGGGTAAGGTCGGAACTTTGCATAAAATTTAAAAACAAAATTTATGACAGAACAACAAATTTCAACCGCACTCAACGAATTGATCGCCCTGGTAGGCGCAGGAAAGCCCATGGAGGCATTTGAAAAATTTTACCATGACGATTTGGAAAAAACCGATCTCGACGGTGTGCCGCATCAAGGGAAAGCAGTGAATTACCAGATTGGCCTTGACCTCCTATCAAAAGTACAGGCCATCCGCGATTTTACCGCCGTGGGCTATCTGATCAAAGACCAACGCAGTTTTTTGGTTTGGTCGCTCGATTTTGACCATGCCGACAATGGCCCGGTGCAAGTAACCCAGGTAGCCATCCAGGATTGGCAGGATGGAAAAATTATCCGCGAACGGTTTATTGCGTAAAGCCCTACGTCGGAAGCGTCCCGATAGACGTCGGAAGCGTCTGGGACGCTTCCGACGTGGGGGGACGCTTCCGACGTCTATCGGGACAATACCCAAACTTTTAAACTACCATTAAAATGGAAAACAAATTACTTCAGCCCCTAAAACTAGGCAACTACACCCTTAAAAACCGGGTATTCATGGCTCCCATGACCCGCAACCGCGCCACGCGGCCAGGCGATTTGCCCAATGAAACCATCGCTACATATTATCAGCAACGCGCCAGTGCAGGACTGATTATCACAGAAGCAACGCATGTTTCACCCTCGGGCGTAGGCTATATAGGGGTGCCCGGTATTTGGAATACCGACCAAGTGGAGGCCTGGAAAAAGGTAACTGCAGGCGTACACGCGCAGGGTGGGCGGATTTTTATGCAAATATTTCATGCAGGCCGGATGTCACACCCCTACTTCCTCCAAGGTGCAGCGCCTTTTGCGCCTTCTGCAGTAGCGGCAAATTGGACGGTGGGTATTCTGGATTATCATGAAAACTTGATTCAAGTGCCCGCCGGAACCCCCAAAGCAATGCTTTCGGAAGACATTGAACAGGTAAAAGCCGATTTTTTACGCGCAGCCGACCACGCTTTTCTGGCGGGTTTTGATGGCGTGGAGGTGCATGGCGCGAACGGTTATTTGCTGGAGCAATTCCTGAATCCGCACCTCAATTTGCGGGAAGATGCCTATGGCGGCAGCATTCAAAACCGTAGTCGGCTCCTGTTAGAAATCACCCAAGCGATTGCAGAAAAACATGGAAAAGGCAAAGTGGGCGTACGTTTTTCACCTTTTGGAAAACTGCATGATCAAGTGGCTTATTCAGAAGCATTGGTGCGCGACACCTATTATTATCTGGCTCAGGCGCTCCAGGAATTGGATATTGCTTATTTGCACTTATTCAACCAGGGTGCCTTTGGAACGGCGGAGGTTCCGGTTGATTTTTTTCCGGCCATGCGCGCCAAGTTTCGCAACACCTTGATTATTAATGGCGGGTATTCGATTTCCACTGGTGAAGCAGCAATCGAAGCGCAAGCAGCGGATGCGATCGCCTTTGGCCGGTATTTTATTTCAAATCCGGATTTGCCCGCACGTATTGCGCAAGGGAAGGACTTGGCCGAGCTGGATACCGCTACTTTTTATACAGGTGGTGCGAGGGGATATATTGATTATCCTGCTTTATCCCGATAGGATACGTCGGAAGCGTCCCGGTAGACGTCGGAAGGGTCCCCCACGTCGGAAGCGTCTAGGACGCTT
>CAIVGO010000728.1 GCA_903905445.1 uncultured Bacteroidota bacterium | reverse complement strand
TAAGCATCAAAACTGCGGTGGTGGTGTACTAAAATAAAAATCAGGATACAACACGCGATGCTTAATCCGAGGCCGAATACATTCAACAGCAGGTAGGTGCGGTTTGTGCGAAAATTGCGAAGGGCTATTTTAAAATAGTAGTACAACATTTATCAGTTTTTTAAAACTACCTTGCAAATTCGCAGCCATCTTTATAAGTATTTGATAGTCAGTATTTAGTGATATTAAAAAACCGGCATGAAGTTCGTTTACGGACAACAAGCGTTCGAAAACGGACAGATCAAGCACCAATTTAAGGCGTTTCTGTAATCGTTTTTTCGATGACTTCGGCATAGTACCGATGTTCTAATGCGAGTACTTTTCGGGCAATGTCTTCGGGACTGTCTTCCGGCATAAGGGTACAGCGGGCCTGAAAAAGGATATCGCCTTTGTCATACTGCTCATTCACAAGGTGGATGGTCATGCCGCTTTCTGTTTCTCCAGCCGCTTTAACCGCTTCATGTACAAAATGTCCATACATGCCTTTTCCGCCGTATTTGGGTAAAAGGGCCGGGTGAATGTTAAATATACGCTGGGGAAATGCCGCCACGAGGTAAGTAGGCACCAGCAAAAGGAAGCCCGCCAATACGATATAATCAATATTTCGAGCCCTTAATTCGGTAAGCAACTGGTCTTCGCGGGCAAAATCGGCGCGATGGATCACCAAAGTTTCGATGCCAGATGCATGCGCAATATCGAGTACGCCAGCATCCTTTTTATTGGAAACCACCAGTTGGACCGCAATGGTTTCTGAATTTTTGAAATACTCAATGATTTTTCGGGCATTGCTGCCGCCGCCTGAGGCGAAAATGGCGATTTGTTGCTTTTCCTGTTGCATAAGTTTGCAAAGATACAATCATCGGCTGGTACACGTATCTTCACAGTGAACCGGAAAATTACAGGAGTTGGCGATAAAACATAATTTATGCGCCTTTTCATGCAAAGTCCGAGCGCGCTCCACTTGGTCTGGCTGCGCGACAACAACGGTTGGATACAAAATCACTTCTGTAAAATGGCCGCCTCCAACGGCTGTTTCCTGCATAATACCCTTTGGATGATCTTGATAATCAACAACCACAATACCTGCATCGGAGCAAAGGTGTAAAAACCAAAGCATGTGGCAAGATGCGAGCGATGCCACCAGCAATTCTTCCGGATTGTACCGGGTTGGGTCGCCCCGAAAAGCAGGATCAGACGATGCTGGGATTTCGGGCTTTCCAACTGCCTGAATGATATGGTCGCGGCGGTAGGCGGTGTAATTGCGGGTGCCAAGGCCATCGTTGCCGGTCCATTGAATCTGTGTTGTGTAGTGGTGCTGTTTGGTCATGTTGTTTTGGTAGCTGTGTGAAGATGGTGACAATATCCGCATTGTTTTTGAAACGGTAAAATCGTGCCAAGGCTTGAATCAAACCGTTAAAATCTACATTTTTGATAGACTGAAGAATAAAATTTTTATTTAACTTTTGTGGCTGTTTTTAAATAAATGCAGTTTAATAAATTGATATAAAATTATTTATGTATTAATATAAAATAGTTCAACTCTTGGAAATTAGTTTTTTATGTAAAAATTTGAGACGCCTACTTGGTTTTTAGCCAAAGAAGTAACTACATTTGTGCCATGATGCAAAACAAACAAAATAAAATAGCGTGTTGTTGCTGTCAGATTCAAGTTACCGAAGCTGAAGCGCAGCGCTTTTATTTTGAAACTACAATACTCTGATTTTCAACATAAAACGCGGTTTTAAAAAAGCCCTTCGGTTTCAAACGCCGAAGGGCTTTTTTTTTACTCAAATACCCTGTCTATGAAATACGATGCTGATCTACACGCCGAAATCGTTCGGGCGTTACAAAAATATACCGAATCTGATCCTTTGGATGTGTTGCGTTTTTTGGTTGAATATTTTGATCAAGGCATCGTTTTTTCTACCAGTTTTGGGATAGAAGACCAGTTAATTACGCATTTGATTTTTGAAAACAATTTGCCTGTCCGTGTTTTTACCCTGGATACGGGGCGTAATTTTCAGGAAACTTATCAAACCTGGAATGATACTTTGGCGCGTTACCAAAAAACGATTGAGGTTTATTCGCCGAAAGATTCAGCAGTAGCAGCCTTATTGAACAGCAAAGGCCCGAATAGTTTTTACACCTCGGTCGAAAATCGCCAGGAATGTTGTCGTATTCGGAAAGTAGAGCCCTTGGGCCGCGCATTACACGGACAGTCGTTGTGGATTACCGGCATTCGGGCCGACCAGTCGAGTAACCGTAAGGATATGAATTGGTTGGAGTGGGATGATGCGCACGGGTTGTTCAAGTTTCACCCGCTATTTCATTGGAAATTTGATCAGGTGCGCGCTTTTATAGATGCGCATCAAATTCCGTACAATGTATTGCATGACCAGGGTTTTGTCAGTATTGGTTGTGCGCCTTGTACAAGAGCCATCCAGCCTGGGGAAGATTTTCGCGCAGGACGCTGGTGGTGGGAAGCGAGCTCCAAAAAGGAATGCGGCCTGCATTTTCATACCCCATCTACTTCGCAATCATAAACAAACACACCGTTTAATCAGGAAATATGAAAAGTAAATTTGACTATTTGGATGAATTGGAGGCAGAGGCCATTTACATTTTAAGAGAAGTGGCGGGCCAATTTGAACGCCCTGCACTGCTTTTTTCAGGTGGAAAAGACTCTATTACCCTGGTGCGTTTAGCAGAAAAGGCATTTCGCCCAGGAAAATTTCCCTTTCCGCTTGTACACATTGACACCGGCCATAATTTCCAAGAGGTAATTGATTTTCGAGACAATTTGGCCCATCAACTTGGCGAGCGACTGATTGTCCGATCGGTAGAAGAAACCATGCAAAAACGCGGATTGAAGGAGCCTGC
>CAIVGO010000727.1 GCA_903905445.1 uncultured Bacteroidota bacterium | reverse complement strand
TACCATGTTTTGATTTCAGAAACCGGCAATTTCCCGGGAAACTTTACGGACACTATATTTAGTGCAGCCGAAACCACCACCCCTTATGCAGTCAGCAACAGTTTAGGTTTTCCGCTGGATGTATCGCAATATACCTATTCACCGGGCTATTTGCACGCAAATGCCTATACCGATACGGCCTATTTCAAAATCAGCGAGGTGGACGGAACGAATATTTACCAGGGTAAAATGGAGCCCCACCGCTATTGGTTAAAGGATTATGTAGGCAAAACCGTGTATGTGGCCTTTTTGCATGATTCGTTCGATGACTACATCCTGCAATTAGACGACATCTTGGTTGCCCGGGATGCGCTCATTGCCACTACCTCCCCCAACGCGCAGCCGTTCGGGTTTCAAATCCAACCCAATCCGGCCAGCGATCAACTTACGTTTCAGTGGCAACTGAACACACCGGTGCTGATCCGAATTTTCAGCGCTACCGGACAATTGTGCTGGCAGTCTCCCGAACTGGAACAAGGCAGCGCCCCGTACAAGGCCGATTTGACGAAGTTACCATCGGGCGTGTACCATTGTGTGCTGCATACGAACGCCGGGACGGTTACGCAGCGTTTAATAAAAATATAAAACGCAGTAATTGAGGCAGTTGTAATATTTGTTAAAATTGATTTTTGGGTTGTGAGAATAATTTCTTTTCTTTGCGGCTTAAACAGGCAGTGTTGCCACAAAAGTCCTTTGAAATATTATGCTAAGTCGTCGCAGCGTTCGCATTAAAGTAATGCAATTGTTGTATATGCTTAACCGGGATGAGCAATTGAGTTTCCCGAATGTTATGAAATCATACAACGATGGCATCTGGAAAGCATACGAGTTGTATATTTTTCAGCTGTACGTAATGTTGAAAGTTGCACAGTATGCAGAGAAAAGTGCTGCAAACCGTGCTGCCAAGCATTTACCATCAGACGATGACAGAGCATTTACCCCGCGTTTATACACCAACCCATCCGCGCAAGCCCTTGCGAACCACGTTCAGTTTCTGAATTTGGTGGAAAAGTACAATTTCAATGAAGGATTGGATGAGGATCATATTCGCACCCTCTACCAGGCTTTTAATGAAACAGCCGAATACAAGGCCTATTTGACGCTTGCCGAACCAGCGCCGGAAGATCACAACAAAATTTTGCTCGAACTGTATCGTACCCTCGTAAACCATGACGTGTTTATCGAAATGTCGGAAGATCGGTTTAACAACTGGCAGGATGATGAATCGCTGGTGGTTGGTGCGATTAAAAAGTCGATTAAAGCACTTCCAACCCAAGGTGAGTTTTACAAGGAATTTGAGCCTGCCGACGAAACTGTGCGCGAATTTGGCGAACAATTGTTGCGCAAAACCTGTCAGGAAGACCATACCCTTCTGGAACATATTGAGCCTACCCTGAAAAACTGGGATGCCGACCGGGTCGCCATTCTCGATATGATTATGCTGAAAATGGCTTTGTGTGAACTGTTATTCTTCCCAACCATCCCGACCAAGGTTACCCTCAATGAATTCGTGGAGATCTCCAAGGTGTATTCTACCGACAAGAGTAAGGACTTTATCAATGGCATCCTGGACCGCCTGATGAAGAAACTGGTGAAGGAGGAAAAAATCGTGAAAGAAGGCCGCGGTTTGATTGAATAAAAACATGCTGGTTTGATCACGTACGATCATCAGGCAACTTCGTATAAAATATGCATCATCCCGAATTTTGGTGGAAACCGGAATTCGGGATTTTTTATCCGCTCGCGCGCGGTTCTACCGCGTGCGTCAATCTGTCGGGCTCTGCCCGTTTTCGCCCTCGGGCTCCGCCCATTGCTGTCTAAAACCTTTTAACTATTAGACTATCAAGCAATTGTGGGCTTCCCTTGCACATTTCGATGACGATTTTCAGCATTTCTTCTTCCAATTCCTGTTCAAACTTCAACTTGGCAATCTTGAACCCTTCAAT
>CAIVGO010000726.1 GCA_903905445.1 uncultured Bacteroidota bacterium | reverse complement strand
TTCGGTGTTCGATATTCGGTGTTTTTTACCTGGTTTTCACTTAATGAGATGCTTTATTTAGGCGTTTTGATAGGTGGCGGCGGCACATCCTTCGAACTGATCATTTTTAAAGTATCCAAGTAAGGTCCCATTGAAAAACTGTCAGTTTGGGTAGCTGCTGTTCTGGAAATCAGGGTGTCGAGCCAGTCGGTTAGCTGCTGTAAGTTTTGGTGAATTACAGTGGACGTATTCAAATACTGGATTTTAGTTTGGGCTTTATCGATCATTTTATAGTCTAGGAGGTAAGTGAATCCATCATAAACTAAAAACACAGTATCAGATATACCTGCAGTGCTTAATCCAGGGGAAAATTTATTCGCTAATAATAAAGAATCGATAATTTGTCTGGTGGAATCATTTAATGTGCCCTTGAAATAGGTATGCCTGGTTAAAAAAGTATCATGCCGAATTAGCTCAAAATGACCGGTGCTGTCAACATGGAGATAATCTGCTAAATGGAAATCCCATTGTTCTCTGTTTGGGCTTAAATACCAGGTATACGTTGCATATTTTAGGTCGGTGGTTACAATTTTTTTAGGTGCTGGCGGGTAGCTGCAAGCCCCAATCAATAAAAATAAGCATAAGTACGGGCGAATTTTCATCCTTCCAACACCTCTTTCAACGTAACCAAACTAACATCCATATCTTTTGCAAAGTTCTTTTCCGCCATGGGGATCAACAGATTCAACGGATATTTCAAAATGCCTTTGTTGATGAGGTTTACTTTGGTTTGATCTGTGCCATAATGGGCGGTTTCCATGATCACGGAAGCCGTAACGCGCATGGGTTTTTCAAAACGAATTTCGGTTTCAACGCGTTCTCCTTCTACCAGGTTGGTAATTTCCTTTTCGCCAATGCCCACGCCTTTATCGCCGGTCCAGGCAAAAATGTACCCGATGGTTCCGTCGATGCCTTTATGCGTTACGATGCGCTCCTCGCCTGCTTTTGCCCATTTGTTGAATTTTTCCTGGTTTTCGAGGTATTTAAGGAAGTCATATACTTTTTGCCGGGGCGCATTGATGATGATTTCCCGGTTGACGTAATGGTCCTTTTTCATGAAAAGGGCAAGGAGGAGGAGCAGGACAATGATGGCTGCCAGGATTAGGAGGATGGTGAGGAAGATGTTCATTTGGTTGGTTTTTAGATTGTTAGGATCGTTTTTTATGCAAGTTTGCTCTATTTTACATCAAATTTTCTCCTCCACCAAGGGAAGTAATCGGGAGTCTTCTAATGCGGCGGTCCGGTGTCCCATTCCTTTCAAATACGCTTCATCTTGTGCAAATGCCATGAAACTTTCAACGCTTTTTTGACGAATTAACAGCACAGCATCCCAGCGTTCGTTGGGTGGTCCGATTAAAAAGTTTCCGCCATTTCCCATAAACACGACTTCACCGCCCGATTTTTCAAGATGCGGCAGGGTGTGTTGGATGTATAATTGATAGGCTTGTTGGCCGCTGATGGGCTCTGTTGGCGCGAGTTCCGGGGTTTCAGAATAGTCGGCAATTTCCCGAAAACGCAATAAATTTAGCATCACCACGCTTCCGGAAATTTGGCGCATGATAAAGTCTCGGCCTGCTGCTTGGGTGGGTGTTAAATGTTTTTCTTGCATTTGATTTGTTGCGAGCACCCAATTTTTAGTGTTTTTACGTGGGTCGACAAAGATAAATCAGGGGTTTTAATTCTCTAATCCTTTTCCGTCCAATATTTGTGGAAGGTATTTCTCAATTCTTGCCGTGCGGGTTTTCGATTGCTTGGCGGCTGAAAAATAGAGCAGGTAGCCTCTTTGCCGCCCGGGTGTGAGGGCTTCGAATGCCGTTTTTAATTCAGGCATTTCATCCAAAACAAGTTGAAATTCCTCGGGTATGGCGAACTCGCTCGTCTTTTTTAGTTCCATTTTCAAGCCTGCTTTGTCCAATTCAATGGCTTCCTGGATATAGACGAGGATGGTAGATTGTTTCTTTTCAATTTCCTCCAGGCTGGCGAACCGTAATTGTCGGGCGGCTTGTACATTTTGGGTTTGTTGGACCAAAATTCCTTCGGGGTCTTTTAGTAAAGCGCCTTGCATCAACAACAAAGCACAATAATCTTTAAATCCGTGGATTAAGAGGATGTTATTGTCGTTGTGGGTGTAACAGGGGCATCCCCATTTCAAGGTTTCCGTCAGACCACAGTCGAGCACCAGCATTCTCAATTCCGCGTATGCTGCTTGCCATTTTGATTTTTTTGTAAAAAACCAATTTACTTCTGGATTCATGAGGATGGGTTGTCGCTGGTGATATTTACGGTTCTGGTGCGGATGTATTGGTTTGGTTCTGGCGATTTTGGGCGCGTAAAGTTCAATTTATTTGGTCAATTGTTTGGTCTATCATTTGACCATTTGCCGGAAAAGTACCATTATCCCAAGTTGCTTTGTCAAATGGCGGCAACGTTTTCTCTTCTTCGAAATATTGTCCCAATGGTTTGAAGGATATAAACTCGTCGCTACCTTTTTTCCTTAAAAACTCAAACTCGGTATTGGGAAAGCTCTTGTCGTAAACGAGTTCGTCTAAATACTGTCCCCATAAAAACAAGGTTTTGGGATGGCCCTTGTCAAAAACTTCAAGGTAAAAGGCAACGCCAAAATCTTCGGGGTCTTCCCGTTTGATTGCTTTTGTTGTTTTTACATGCACATGTTCAGCTTGTGCGGTGTTAATTTCTGAAATATGTGCCTGGTTACTAAACCCACCCTCCCATTTTATTGTGATCCAATAGGTCGAAAGTATGGCTATGATTACGATTGCGATACAATAGACAGCTTGGGTTTGCGAAGATAGAGGTACGAAATGGTCATAAACCAGGAGTGGAATAGTCAGGGCAAATACGATGAA
>CAIVGO010000725.1 GCA_903905445.1 uncultured Bacteroidota bacterium | reverse complement strand
GCATAAAACTCGGTAAAATTGCGCGCTTTGTTCATCCGAAACCACTCCTCCAAGGCCCGGATATCAAACATACCCGTGCTGCGGATGGCAAACATGCCTTTTTTGTTTTTCAAAACGGGTCCGTGTACACTGTACCACGCTTTTTTATGCACGGAAATGGGAATGCCCGCCACTTTTAGCCGCAATTTGATGCGTCTTTCCTCCAAAGGCAGCCATTTTCCGTCGAATCGGTATTGCAAGTGGTTGTTTGGATTGATTTCCAATTCGTAAATATCGAGTTTGTCGGGATTGTTCACCGTGTGCGCCCAACCGAGGTATTCATTCACCCCGCTCAGGATATGCGGCGCACCGGGAAACAAAGCACCTATAATATTCAAGCCTTCTTCGCTGCACAAATGCGCCTCGTACCAGGCCACAATACCCTCCCAGGGCTGGTGTGAATTGATGGCGAGGTAGGTTTGTCCGTCCTTGGTTTTGCGCGAATTAAACGCATACGCATTGGAGCCATCGGCTTTGGGCATGGCCGCCATGGGTACTTTATTGCCCAAAATAGATTGAATCGCCCCATCGCCGCCGGTAAAAACAAACAATTGCAACACGCCATACACGGCCATATCGCGGGGCGTAATGGGAATCAAGGCTTTGTGGCGCACTTCGCGGGGATGCGCACGCGCGAAAGCATTGAAACCAGCGGCATACCCTTCCAATAATCGGTTGTATTCGGGTGAAATTTGCTTGCTGTACAACGAATCGACCAGTTCGCGGGCGCGGATCAATTGCACCACAAAATCAATGGCAGCGCCGTCTTTGCCTATTGTCCGACCTAAAAGCCCTTTAGAGGCCAAAAAACAGGTTTGCACCGTTTCAAAATCATCTTCGCAATGTGCCCACGCGAGGCCATACGCGACTTCTGCATCGGTTTTTGCAAAAATATGGGGTACGCCAAAGGAATCGCGTACAATTTGAATAGATTTGGGCTGTATTTGGGCGGAAAGCGACCAGGAACACAGCAAAAGCGACAGAGCAAGCAGGTAGATTTTGTGCATGGTTTTGGAACGCTGTTCTACAGGCACTTGTTTCAAAACTGGGTGGTTTTTTCTGGGGGTGACGAAGATCATCGGTTTGGGGGATAACTTAATGGATGGCAAGGTGTTTGAATGTAGGTTAAAAAAACAAATTATGAATACCGAAGTACTAGCCCGCATTCAATTTGCCTTTACGGTTTCCTTCCACTACATCTATCCGCCTTTAAGTATTGGACTTGGGTTGGTGTTAGTAGTCATGGAAGGCCTGTATTTGCGCACCCGCAAAAAAATATACGAAGACATGACCCGCTTTTGGATCAAAATCTTCGCCTTGATCTTCGGGATTGGGGTCGCCACGGGTATTGTCATGGAATTTGAATTTGGCACCAATTGGGCCACTTATTCCAAATATGTGGGCGATATTTTTGGTTCCGCGCTGGCAGCAGAGGGCATTTTTGCATTTGCTTTGGAATCAGGCTTTTTGGGCGTTTTGTTGTTTGGCTGGCATCGGGTGAGTCCGCCGGTACACTTTTTTTCCACAGTGATGGTGTGGATCGGCTCCATGTTTTCGGCGGTGTGGATTGTGGTGGCCAATTCCTGGCAACAAACGCCAGCGGGCTATCATATTGTGGGCGAAGGCACCCAGGCACGCGCAGAAATCACCGATTTTTGGGCCATGGTATTCAATCCATCCAGTGTGGACCGCTTGCTGCATGTGTGGGTGGGCGCGTTTTTGGCGGGCGCGTTTTTGGTATTGAGCGTCAATGCCTGGTATATCTTAAAAAAACGACATCTTGAAATTGCGCTGCCTTCTTTTAAAATAGCCCTCACCATCGCGGCTTTTGCCTCTATAACCCAATTGTTTCTGGGCCACCGCAGTGCCGACGGCGTTGCGCACAACCAACCCATCAAACTCGCAGCCTTAGAAGGCCATTACGACAGTCTGGCTGTAGCCGACTTATACCTGCTGGGCTGGGTAGATCAAAACAATCGCACCACCAGCGGCATCAAAATACCTGGCGGACTGACCTTTATGTTGCACCAGGATTTTAAGACGCCGGTTCCGGGTTTGAACAGTTTTCCGCGCAACGACCAGCCGAAGCAAATCAACGCTATTTTTCAGTTTTACCACATTATGATTTCGATTGGCATGGCCCTTATTTTCCTGAGTTGGCTGGCGATGTGGTTGTGGTGGCGGGGCAAATTATTTGATCAGCGCTGGTTGTTGCAAATATTCGTGTGGGCAGTGGCTTTGCCGCAAATTGCCAATCAGACCGGCTGGTTTGCGGCCGAAATGGGTCGGCAACCGTGGGTTGTGTATGGATTGTTGCGCACCAGCGATGCCTTTTCGCGCACCGTCACGGCCAACCAGATTTTGTTCTCCCTGATCCTGTTTACAGTGGTATATCTGGTCTTATTGATCCTGTTTTTGTATTTATTGACCAAAAAAATACAACACGGACCGGAACAACACGTGGAAGAAAGCGATGCCGAAATACAGTCGAAACGCCAACTCCCAAACCGCAAATAAACCCAGATTTAAGTGGATTTGAAGGATGGATGGATAAAAAATTGATTTTCAATGGATTAGTTGGCAGCTGTTTTCATAACCACTTTGCTTTGACGACAAACACCCTTTTCACCCAAAATAAGCAATGTTATGTTTTTAGGAATCGATTATGCCACCTGGTGGTTTCTGGTATTTGGCGCGGTAATTTCGGGGTATGCCATCCTCGACGGGTTTGATTTAGGCGCCGGGGCTTTGCACTTATTTTTGAAAAAAGAAGAAAGTCGGCGCATCGCCCTCAATGCGATCGGTCCGATTTGGGATGGCAATGAAGTGTGGCTGGTGATCGGCGGCGGTGCCCTGTTTGCGGGGTTTCCGGTGGCGTATGCAGCCATTTTTTCGGCATTTTACGTGCCTTTTATGATTTTTATCGTCGGTTTGATCTACCGGGCGGTGGCGATTGAGTTTCGGAGCAAAGAGCCTGGAAAGATTTGGCGCGCGAGCTGGGATTTCATATACTTTTTTTCCTGCACCATCGTCACCTTATCGCTGGGTTTGATGCTGGGCAATGTAGCCTTGGGCATTCCATTGGATGCAAACCACGAATTTGCGGGCAACTGGCTCGACTTTTTCAATCCCTTTTCGATCCTGGTTGCGGTAACCACGTTGGCCTTGTTTATGATGCATGGTGCCATTTTCCTGACCATGAAAACCGAAAACCGCTTGTTTGTAAAACTGACCATTTTGGCCAAAAACTTCACGATTTTCTTTGTGTTGGCCTTTACGCTCACCACCTTATACACCTTATTATATATACCCCATTTGAGCGACCGAATTCGCAGCAATCCGGTATTTTTTCTGTTGCCGGTCGTGTTGGTGTTGGCAGTGGCCAATATTCCAAGGCAACTCAACAAAGGCGCCTGGCGCTGGGCGTTTGCCAGTTCGAGTATCACCATCGCTACCCTGCTGTTGATGGTGGCCGTGGAAGTTTTTCCTTACTTAGTTTACTCGCCGATCAACCCGGAAAACAGCATTACCATTGCCAATGCCGCCTCCAGTCCGAAAACAATGGGCTTGCTGTTGCGCATTGCTTTGATCGGGACGCCGTTGGTGGGCATGTACACGGCCTTTGTGTTCTGGACGTTTAAAGGGAAAGTGAAGCTGGATGAGATGAGTTATTGAGGATGGGGAACTTGGTTTTCACAACCGTGTTCTTTCCCCAGAAACCAGAAACCGCACTTTCTCCTCCAATAAACCCTTGTTTTTCAATTGTTTGCGCAGCAAATCTTCTGATTCTTTAAAATGGCTCCAACCCCGGTAATGAATGGGAAACACTTTATAGGGTTTTAAAACCGCGACTGCTTTTTCGAGGTCTTTGCCATCCATGGTGTACCGCCCCAGACCCGATAAATACCGGAATTGCGCGCTGCCCAGGTGAAAAATGCCGATGTCGATTTTGGGAAAACGTTGGGCTACTTCTGGAATGCCTTTAAAATAAACGGTATCGCCCGAAATGTAAAGCACACCGTTTGATTGTCCCGGGTATTCGAGCACAAACCCGATAACCGGGCCGGAAAAAAATTCGGGCAGCCACCAGGGGCGGTGTTGGCAAGGAGTAGCGGTTATTTTCAAACCAGGAACTTTCTCGTTTTCAGCTACATAGGTATCCCACACCCGCAATCCAGTAGCACCCGGAACGGATTTTTCAGCAGCCTGGGTAGATAAAATCAAAGGGGCCGTTTTGGCCAATTCCTTGCCAGCGCGGTCGAAATTATCCCCATGTTGGTGGTGGCTCAACAAAATCAGGTCGATGTGCCCCAATGCTGCTACGGATAGCGCCGGATTGGCTGTTTTTTGGGAAACCGCTCCGAAACCGTGATGGTACCAGTGGCCAGCCTCGTCGAGGGTGGGATCTGTCAATATTCTGAATCCATTGATTTCCAGTAAGATACAGGCCGTATCGATATGGGTGATGTATAATTCCATGAAGATGAATTAAGCAGGAAAAGGAGCGCTACCAGTTTGTTTGGCGTC
>CAIVGO010000724.1 GCA_903905445.1 uncultured Bacteroidota bacterium | reverse complement strand
GCCAAATCGGCATAACGGGTCATCCAGGCTGCAGGAATCAGGAAAAAAGTGCCGTCGGGCAGTTTGTAAAACGGGTCGTTTTTCCGGATATGCTGGATGAGATTTTTAAACGGAAAACTAAGTGCGCCCACCTGCACCTGACCATCGACATCAAACCAGTCGCCTTCCATGCGCGAGCGTACCTGCAAATCGGAAGGCAATAAAGCGATGGTACGACCTTCTACCTGGGGCTGCACCAGGGTAATGCCTTGGGCTTCCAGGGCATTGCGGTGGGCCGCCAGCCAATAAATCACGTTTTCTAAAGTGGTTTTGGTGGGATCGGGCAGGTCGTTTTCCGGAATATAAAATACCCGACTGTCGGCCACCAGGCCCAGGTTTTCCAGAAATTCCAGGCGTTCTGCCTCCAGGGCATGGTCGCGGCACACCTGGTGTACCGTAATTTCGGCGCCTTCCGTTTCGGAAAAATGCACGGTAGTCACCCGATCGCGTTTTTCACCGGGCAAAAAAGCGGCGCCTTGGTATTCGAACACGGGTTTGAGTACCCAGCGTTGTTCCAGGATGTTTTCGGCGGGTTCCAGGCGGACACCCAGTAGTTCGTTGGCAGTTTGTACTTCAAAACCGTCCGCTTCAATTTGGGTTCGGCCCGCTTTTTTGGCAATAAACTGTTTAAAATAAGTTTTTACCTTATCCGGCGGAATCTGGATGGCGTCTTTCAGGCGAAAAGGCCGCACCATGTTGCCATTGATGCCGGGCGTGCGAAACAGCGCATAACCTACCATCAGCCAGGCCGGGTCGGTATTGGTGAGCGGGAAAACGGCGTGTTCGCGAATGCTCCATTTTTCGGTTTCGCTGCCCAATTGCAGGCGGTAGGTGACCCCTTCCGGGGTTTTGTGAAACGACAAATGGGGGAGTAGTTCTTCTTTGGAAAATACCAGCAACACGTCTTTTGCCAGGGTTCGGCGTTCGGCATCCAGCGTAATGGGAAAGCGGTTGCGCAAAATTTCACTGAGCAACAAGTCGAGTTCTTTGTGGATATACTGCTCTACAGACGATTTAGTGGCAGGATCGGTGAGCAATTGCTTCAATTCAGTGACCGTTCGGGCCTTTGGGGGCTTGAATTTGGCCTCCAGCGCTTTCGGGGTGAGCGCTTCGATGATTTGAAATAATTGTTTCAGCACCGGACTCAACGCGATACTGTAGGTGGTCAGCGTGGCAGGCAGCGCTTTTTGCATAATATGCGACAAACTGCCGTCTTTATCTTCCTGCACGATGTTGGCGGAGGGCAAATAAAGGTTTTCCGAAAACGGATATAAATTAAAAACTACTTGGAACATGATCGTTTATTGAACCTTCCGGCCTTTCCAGGTGTACTGCGTGGCAAACAAACTCATCGTGCCCAGCACCGGTATATACAAGGTGTGTAGTAAAAAAGAGGGCCAAAAGTAAGGCAACAAATCCTTACGCTGGAAATAGCGACACATTTCCCGCAGAAAAATATAATCGAACAAGGCTTTCCCGGCAAATCCCAACCACACGATTTTAAACCAGATACCTATCGTAGCAGCATTGCCTAAATGCAACAACATTAAGGTAAAATCCAACCACAAAATCCAGCAAAATGCAAAAACCAGGGCCAGTACCAGCTTCACCTGCCATTCGGGTAAGGCCGTGTTTTTACTTCCCCAACGCACCCTTTGAGCAATAAATGAGCGCAAATCGGGCTTGGCTTTGGTGTACACCGCTGCCGGGTTTTTCAGGTAAACCAGGCGCGTCGGATCGAATGCCGCCACTTTTTGAATTAAAAATAAATCATCGCCTGAG
>CAIVGO010000723.1 GCA_903905445.1 uncultured Bacteroidota bacterium | reverse complement strand
CAGGTGGCTGCTGGCTGGATACAATTTACGCGCATTGGCTTGGGTGGTTTAAAACTGAATGGCAAACAAGTGACCTTCGATCAGGTGTTACAAGCCTGCGCCTCAAAGGACATTACGTTTATGATGGACCTCACGGAACTGTATTTGGTGGATAAATACATCCGCGCAGGTCGGCAGCCGCTCAACAACACCATCGACTTATACCTTGCCTTGTTTGCGCCCGTGCTCATTGGCGCGCCTTCCGATAAAATTGTGTACCAAGGTTACCAAAACCCTTCCTACTACAAAAACGATGGCTTGGATGGCTGGTACGTAGCGCCGGATGTGGATGGCCGCAACCAGATATTTCACAAATTGCGGCAAAAGGATGGCAAAATTACCATATATGAAATATTCCTGGCCCTGGAATCAAAAAAGGCGCGTCTGATCAATCAATACCTAAAGTAAACCCAAATATGGTATAATTCCTTTAAAGACACATTTGGACTTATGGTAATTTTATATACTTTTGTTCTAATAATGAACAGCAGGACGGTTTTGTAACAATTTAAGACTTTTTGGCCCCTAATTTGCGGCAAAACCCGTGTTAAGTACGTGCTGTAGACGAGATTGGAAATGCAGTTGTAAAAGTTTAACACAAACATGATGAAGTTCCCTCCACTACTGCTCGCGCTCTTGTTTGTGTGCGGGCCACTCATGCTTTGCGCTGCAACCAAAACGCAGCAAGTAGAGCGTTACTTAGGCAAGTACCGCTATGAGCACGATCGCCCGCGTGGCATCGTCAAGTTTATTTTCCAAAAGGCAATTTTGAAGCGCAATGGCGATGGCTCCAAAACCTATGAGCAACTGCTTATCGGCGAACAATATTTTTCCAATGAAGCCAACGCGGGCAACTTGATTGGTATTCAGGTGCTGTATAAAGACCAGGTTTCGACCATTCGTCCGGAAGCGCCCGACAAGCCGGTGGTTATTAAAGAAAAGCCGAATCAAAAACCGCGCAGACAACCCACCACGGTACAACCCAATGCGCAGGAGGAACTTGCCGACGATACCCCTGCCGCGCCGCCAGTTGTGAAAGACCCGGTACGACCCAATGCACGCCGCCCCCAGGCCGTTTCAACGGCACAGCCTTTTTTTGCGACAGATTCGGTGGCGCTGGCCGAAAATATTGATGATGTAAAGGATCGGATTAATACCTGGCAAGGCCGTATGTGGCATACGGTGCGCCCAATTTGGGGCTTTTTCATGTGGGTATTCAACAGCGTAATCGTATTGCTCATTTGTTTGGGCGGATTGTGCCGATACGTTGCACGCACCGCCGCTTCGGAAAGCCTCATTAGCAGTTATGGTCGGATTATCGTGGGTCGCTGGATCGTTTCGGCCCATCAAAATGCCGCCGCGATGCTCCTGATCATTACCTGGATTATTGCGATTGTGATGTTGATAGATGTGTTTATGTGGTTGGTGTACCACAGTTTTCCGGTTTGGGTATTGATTTTGATTTGGTTCCCGATTTTGTGGGTCGCCGAAAAACTTACGAGTTGGATTGTGCCGAATATTCCGGTGTTGGGTTCGGGCGATTAAGCTGTGGTTTGTTTTTTCAGGCATTCCACAACCCAGGCATGGCTTCCCTAATTTTGCCGTAAACGCACTTACATGAAAAAACGGTACCCTGGTACCTTGTCTATTGGTGATAACAACACGGTAATTGCCCTTTCTGAAACAGAAGTTGGAAAAGTTTTTACCATCGATACCCGTTCCGATATCGGCTCTGAAGCGGAGAAAATGAAATTTGCCAACTCGATTAATTCACTGATCGTAGGTTTTATCCGATTGGATGAATTGAACGAGGATACAGAATTGTTGGTCATGGAGCGCCTTTTCCCCATGGATTTTCGGGCCTATGAATTTGAAAAACGGGAACTTTTGCTCGATGTTTTTGAAGATGAATTACACGGACTGCATCGGGGCGGATTTGTACACCGCGATTTGCGCATACCATCGGATATGCCTGGAGAACGTTTTGACAATATCTTTTTAACCAATCGCGGTCTTCGTTTGATTGATGTAGGCGTTTCGGCACTCAAACATCAGGTAGGAGAGCGGCTTTTTTCCCGGTTTGTGGAGCAAGAATTAAAGGAACTCGAAGTTTTCCGCGCTTTTTTCCTCTCCAGGTAGGTAAAAGTTTAATTTTACCAACGATACCCAACGCCCACCCTAAGCCCCAATGCATGTTTAGCACCGCTATCGATGCGCCGTTTATTCGCGGGCACCTGGTTTCCAATCAATGCATAGTCATACGCCAGTCCGATACCCTGGATAGACAGTTGGGATTGGAGATCAAAAAACAGGTGTTTGTACGTTTTGATCAGCTTGATGGATAAATACGGCCGAAAACCGAGAGCCCGGCATTTAAAATCCAGCAAACCCGGTTCATTTGAATTGAAGGTGTATCGACCGTTCATGAAAAATGCGCCCACACCATAAGCAAGCGGGATGTTAAGAAACTTCCGGCCCGTCAGCCAGCTGCGCTCGATGCCGATGCCTGTTTCATAGAGCGTTTTCAGGTTGCCTTTGACAGGCGCCTCGAAACCCGGGTGTCGAAAGGAATCGTAAGTAATTTGCTGGTTATGATTCAGTACCAAAAACGGAATCGACACCTCATTCCACCGCCGATTGGTTTTGCCCCATTGAAAAGTGGGGTTGAAAATACCAATGGGTTGTTGGTGGTTGAGTAGCATTTTCGGAAGATCATAATAACTAGTTGCCACATAATTTACTCCGATTTTGACGGCGCGCCAGGGTTTTTCTGTGGTTTGTGCTTGTAGTAGGCTAGGGATTGCCAAAAAGAGGGAGAGCGTTAGGTAGCATGCTGACTTTTTCATGGGCTTTTTAGTTTTAAAAGTTGTTATAATTCAATTATTTATAAAGTGTTCCGTCGCGTGGCAAAACAATACAAATGTAATGCCTTGTCT
>CAIVGO010000722.1 GCA_903905445.1 uncultured Bacteroidota bacterium | reverse complement strand
TTGACTTTTCCTTCCCGTACGTTGATGTCGCCGCCCAGGTTAATTTTACCTCGACTGTCCACACCAGCCCGCACGTTGCCGTTGTAACCAATGCGGCGTTCTTTTTTCAAGACAATATTAACAATCCCGCTGCCGCCGCCGGATGCGTCGTATTTGGCGGATGGATTGGTGATAATTTCCACATTATCAATGGCATCGGAAGGAATTTGGTCGAGCGACATGTTGGTCGGGCGGCCATCCACAAATATTTGTGGCGCAGCATTGCGCATGGTCAGGTTGCCATCCACATCCACATTGAGCGAAGGGATGTTTTTCAAGGCATCTTCTGCGGTACCGCCAGCAGCCACGCCATCTTTATCTACCCGGTACACTTTTTTATCGAGCGCCAGGGTAATTTGCCCGGAATTGCCCTCAATGGTCACCTCTTTCAGGAGTTCGGAAGAAGCAGATAACTTGATGTTACCCAGGTCTTTATCGATGGCGCCAGCATTGGGCATGCCACCGCCATTGCCGCGACCACCTTGTCCGTTTCCTTTGCCTTGGCCACCTGGACCACCTGGTATACCGAACGACACCGTTTGTTCGATGGAGGCAAAACCGAGGTAGGTGATTTTTAAGGTAAAATCGCCGCGTATGGGTAGGCCTTCGAGGCTGAATTCGCCATTTGCTTCTGTTAACTGTCCAGCAAGCAGGGTTTTCTCCATTTTGCGGGTGACCGTATCAAACTTCATCCCGGTAAGTTGCACGGAGGCATAGCCAATTCCTTTTCCGGTGGTTTCATCCACGACTTTGCCATAAAATCGGCCAACATTAAATTGGGCTGGATTCGTATTGCCGCCTGGTCGGCCGGCATTGGGTTGTTGGGCAGCAAGCAAAAACGGAAGCAAAAAAAGCAAGAAAAAGGTAAAATTGCGCATGCGGATGTGTAAACGAAGGTTCAAATAGAAGGCGGTTATTGGCTATTTAGTGAAAAAGCCCAAATGATTGATACTGCAAAGAACAGTTAAAATTAATCTTGGTTTTAAACTTTTAGGTTAAACCATCCCTTTTAGCGGTATTGGAACGTTTTTCCCGGTACAGCATCCACCAAACGTTGTACAAAAGGTTGGTCAGACGCCCCAAACAATTCATTTGGAAATCCGATGGCCTCTACCTTGCCATTGTCCATCACCATCAAGCGGTCGCACATTTGATGGATGACGCTCAAGTCGTGGGAGATAAATAAATAGGTGAGCCCAAATTTGGTTTGTAAATCGAGCAGCAGGTTTAACACCGTGGCTTGAACGGATACGTCCAGGGCCGATACGATTTCATCACAAATGATAAACCGGGGTTCGAGCGCCAGGGCCCGCGCGATGCAAATGCGTTGGCGTTGACCACCAGAAAATTCGTGTGGATAGCGGTTGTATTGTGCTGCTTCTAGTCCAACCGTTTCCAGCAACTCAATTACTTTATCTTTTCGGGCCTGTTTATTGGTTTGCAAATCATGCACTTCCATGGGTTCCTGGATGGCGGCGCCAATGCGCATACGCGGGTTCAGGGAGGCATAAGGATCTTGAAAAATCACCTGAATTTCTTTGCGAAAAGGCCTGAACTCGGTTTCAGTGTAGGCGCTCAATTCCTGGTTGCGGTACCAAACCTTGCCCGCGTGTGCGGGTGTGAGGCGCGCAATCGCCCGCCCGAGGGTGGTTTTGCCGCAGCCCGATTCACCTGCTAAACCGAATGTTTCGCCTTCAAAAACGTCAAAACTTACCTGATCAACGGCTTGTTTCCAGCGAATGGGGGTGCCCAACCAGTTTTTTTGCGCCGGAAATTGGACGGAAAGGTTTTCCACTTTTAGCAATGGTTCGGGCGCGTACAAGCGCTTGCGTCGATCAGCAGTTTCCAGATCGGTCACTACCCGAGGGGCTATTTTTACCAAATGATCTTCTAAAAAGTCTTGAACTGTGGGTAAATGATGCACTTTTTGATGCAAAGAAGGCCTGCTGGCCAACAAACCTTTGGTATAGGGGTGTTTTGGATCGGTCATGATTTCTTGTACCGTTCCACTTTCCACCACATTTCCTTGGTACATCACCGCCACTCGATCACATATTTCTGAAATCACCCCAAGATCGTGGCTGATAAACAACATGGACAGGCCGTTTTCATCCCGCAAACTGCGCATTAAATCCAAAATGGCCTTTTGAACGGTCACATCCAGCGCAGTGGTTGGCTCGTCAGCAATCAATATAGCGGGCAAACACGACATGGCCATGGCAATCATGACCCGTTGTTTTTGTCCGCCGCTGATTTCGTGCGGGTATGCGTTGAAAATGCGCAGGGGATCGGGCAGTTTAACCTGTTCGAACAAATGCAGCGTTTTCGATTTTGCGTCTGAAAACGATAAATTTTGATGCAATTGAATGGCTTCCGTGACTTGCATGCCGCATCGAAATACCGGATTGAGCGAACTCATGGGCTCCTGGAAAATCATGGCAATTTCTGCTCCGCGGTAGGCCCGCAATTCGGCTGCCGGGAGTTTTAACAAATCGACTGCAGTGGTCGCCTCTTTGGCGGTGTACAGGATGGAACCCTGTTTTATTTGTGCCGTAGTTTTGGGCAATAATTGCATGACCGACAAGGCGGTAACCGATTTACCCGAACCCGATTCGCCCACAATGCCGAGGGTTTCGCCGCGGTGCAGTTCGAGCGAAATATCATTTACCGCGCGTTTTGTGCCGGTTTCAGATTTAAAATCAACTTGCAGGTGTTTGATTTCCAGTATTTTATCAGCCATGTCGGTTTTTAAATTCAGATTATTCGCCATTGCGCATATTTACCTTGATTTTGGAAAGCGCCAGGTTTTGAAACATGGGCATGCGTTCTTTGATCGAAAGCAGGTCCCGTGGTTGGAGTATGGTAAAAGCCGCCTGTTGTATTTCCTGCAACTCCCTGATTATTTTGTCGGTGGGTTGCCAGTAACACACGTTTTTACCCAGCATATCGCGCAGTAAAGCGGCCTTGAACTGTGCAATTGCGGGCTCAAAGATGGCATGTGCTGCTGGATTTTGGTGCAAAGCCTCCAGTTTTTTGAACATGGCCAGGTGTTTTCCAGTGCCTAATTGGCTACATGCCTGATTTTCACCCGTTTGGATCATCCAGGAAGGGAAAAAGGATTCGATGCTATCGCTCGGAAACGCTTGATAGCAACAGTTGATGAATTGGTCATCGCTGGGGTCGGCGGTTTTTTGCGCAATGTTGCCCCAAAATTTGTAATCGATAAATAAATAAGGTTGCCCTTCCACCCATTGAAATACGAATCCGGGCATGGCTGGGGTTAACCAGGCAAAATCGGGTTGAAAATTGGCCTCATTGGGTTCGATGCGGGCTGCCAGTTTTTGTACCATGCTATCCCGCAAATGAACCGTTGTCTGATAAAATGGCGCAAACTGGGCAGCCGCTTGTACTTGATTGAGGCCAAGCAACCAGGTTTTGTGTTGCTCGACCAATTTGGGGCCTACATAGGCGGTGAGCAGTTGTTGTTGGTACCAGGCCTCTGGATCGCCGTCTTTGGGCGCGAGGGCTGCTGCATAGATCCAGCCGCGCTGCCCGTTGGGGGTTTCTACATAACACCAGGGCGTTTGAAATTGCTGCCCATTCACTTCAAGCGGCGTTACAAAGGGACTGGTTGCGTGCAAATCGGCCACTAAAGTAAGGGCGGGTAAATCGGCCAGGGGCTTGCCTTTTGCACCGGGTTGCTCTAAAAGACGCACCGGACCGACTTTAACCTGTAAGTTAAACGCGGGTTTGGGCGTTGCCTCGGGGTTTTGGCAGGAAAACAGACAAAAAGTAACACAAAAAATAAGGTATCGCATGGTGCAAAATTCGGTAAAATGTTCATTTGTCGTACCTTTCCGCAACCTAAACAATTCAACATTCCAATGATCCGAACAGCACTATTCCTGTCCTTATCCTTTGTTTTTGTATGCCGGGCTGCGGTTTTAAATGCCCAAATTATCGATAATTTTGCAGACGGCAACTTTACCACCGATCCGGTTTGGGAAGGTGCCACAGCCAATTTTATCGTAAATGCAGCCGGAGAGTTGCAATTGAATGCGCCAGATGCTGGCACTTCGGTTTTTGCGGTGCAGGGCAATATTACCGACAGCACCATTTGGACGCTCGATTTCCGCATGGCTTTTGCGCCATCCACTTCCAATTTATTGCGTATTTATTTGATGGCGGATCAGGCTAGTTTGCTCAATTCCAATGCCTATTACCTGGAAATCGGGGAAAATGGCTCGGCCGATGCGCTGCGCTTTTTTCGGCAGGATGGCGCGAGTAGTACTTTGTTGGCAACCGGAACTGCTGGATTGGTTGGCACCGACCCGGTTGCAGTGAAAATAAATATGAAACGCAGTCCTGCAGGGGTATGGACGTTGGAGGCTGGTGTGCAAGGCGGTAGTTTGCAGCCGCAATTTAGTTTTACGGATGCGACCTATCAAGGTGGCCAGACGCGGTATTTCGGGTTTTACTGCCTGTATTCTGCGACGCGTAAAGATTTATTTTACTTCGATAATATTTCCATTCTGCCCGATTTGCCGGATACAAAGGCACCAATTTTGTTGTCGGCAAACGCGGGTAGTGCCACCGTGCTTACCGCTGTTTTTGATGAAAACCTGGAAAAGGCGAGTGCCGAAAATCCGGCGAATTACAGCATCGACAATGGAGTAGGGGTGCCTGCTTCGGTCAGTTTGCAGGCAGATAATAAAACAGTGCAGTTGAATTTGACCAATGGTTTGGCCAGTGGGAATTATAATTTGCAGGTCACCGGCGTAAAAGACCTTGCAGGCAATCCTTCAACGATACAAACCGCTCCTTTTAGTTTTGTCAATGTGGAGCCAGCAGCGGAATTTGATATTTTGATCAATGAAGTTATGGCCGATCCTGCCCCCAGTGCTGGCTTACCTGAGGTGGAATGGATTGAATTGTACAATCGTTCTTCTAAAACCATTGCACTCAATACTTTACGTATAGATGATGGGGGCACGGCACAAGCTTTACCTACCTATAATATGTTGCCCAATACCTATGTGATGTTGGCAACTCCTGCCAGCGCGGCTATCTTGAGCCCGCTGTATCCCAATACCTTGACGGTCAATGCATTTCCTTCGCTTAATAACGATGATGATGTCCTGACTTTGAGCACGAGCGCAGGTGCCATTATTGATCGGGTAGGGTATAGCATCAATTGGCATGATGATGCTGGCAAAAAGAACGGCGGCTGGTCCCTGGAGCGGATCAATCCAACGACACCCTGTTTGGGTAGTGAAAACTGGCGTTCATGTCCTGTTTTGCCCGGCGGAACACCCGGCGCCGTCAATGCTGCGCTTAGCCTAACACCCGATGCGACCCAGCCTAGTCTGTTGAGCGCATTTCCAGAAAGTGCCACCACCGTGTTGCTCACTTTTTCAGAAGGATTGGATAAGGTGAATGCCAACAATGTAGCGGGTTACAGTTTT
>CAIVGO010000721.1 GCA_903905445.1 uncultured Bacteroidota bacterium | reverse complement strand
GCCTGCGATGCGGTTCCAGGGTTCGAATCCCGATTTTTGTTCGGAAGACAACCCATTGAGCAGGTTTTCTTTATCCATTATGATCGCGCCAATATAACTGCGGCTGCCCACTTTTCTTTGCACGGTTGCGACCGCAAAATTGGCTGCGGGCAACACCTGGCTGGAATCCCAATTTACCCGTTTGGTTTGTATATTGAGGACGCCAATGCGCCAGTTGTCGTTGATTTTTCCGCTCAGGCGCGCACCCGCGAGGATGGGCACGGTCGTATTGTTGCCCGTCACCGGATTGCGCGCCAACCCAATACGCCGGGAAAAGAAAGGCCGGGTGTTCGGAAAACCAAAAGTGGCAAACAAATCGCGGTTTTCGAGGAAAAACTGCCGTCTTTCGGGAAAAAACAACTCAAAACGGCTCAAATTTGGCACCTGTCGATCCACTTCCACCTGCGAAAAATCGGGATTGATGGTCAAGTCCAGGTTGAGCGAAGGGGTTATGGCAATCTTTGCGTCGCCCCCAATACCCAGTTCCTTTTTACTGGGCCGGTTGCTGATAATACCTTGTTCATTGCGCTGATAATCAACCCCGTATTGGCTGGTAAAATAGGGAATCAGGGCAATATTGCTGCCGGAACTGGGCGGCGGCGTATCCCAAATCAGGTTGCCCGTGAAGGCCAGGTTGTTGGCTGCAAATTGTTGCGGAATGGGCCGCCAGGTACTTACCTCCCAGGTCTTAAGATAGGTTCGAATAAAGTTCACATGCCAACTATTCTGCCCGGACCCAACTTTATACCGCAAGGTTTTGAACGGAATCGCCATTTCGACCGACCAATATTCATCTTCATTTTGAACCGCCGAGTGCCATTTATTGTCCCACTCGTAGGAGAGGTTGGCGCCATTATCCACCAATGCCTCGCGTTGTACATTCAGTGGATTTAAACTAAAAAGAAAGCCATTTAGTCCATCTTTAAACGGATCGACGATAAAATTCAGTACATCGCTGGTGCCATTGGGGAAGTCGCGTTTGAGCGATTGTACGGTGTAGCTGTTGCGTTTTTGGGTGCATTTGGCAGCGATGTACAGGTATTTATCGTCAAAACACATGCGTATTTCGGTAGGGTATTGGGTGTAGCTGCTGTCGACCGGAAACGTCATTTTAAAATGTTGGGCTACGTCGGCGGTTTGCCAGGCAGGCTCATCGGATAGGCCGTCCACTTTTATGGGTTGATTTGTTTTTTGAATATGTAATTCAAAGGCAGGTGCATCGTTTTGCGCACAAAGTAGTACAGGGATAAACAGGACAAGCAACGACAGGGACTTCATGTTATCTGAATTTGCTGGCAAAGTTAGCCAAGCCTTTTTGTCGGGCTTGTGCTGTACTCCAAGGTTTCGACAGATTTAATATAAAGTGTGGCAAACAGCGGGTGAATCGAATTGTCGGCCGTATTGCCAAGTTTATTTAGCCCCCGAGATGCTCCAAAAATCCACGTAACTTTGCACAAAATTTCGCTTTATGATCCTAGTTACGGGCGCCAATGGACAATTGGGGCAATGTTTTCGGCAATTGGCCGACCAAAATCCCAACGTATATTTTTATTTTGCCGGATCCTCCGAGTTGGATATCAGCAATAAACGAATGGTGCGCAAGTTCTTCGATCAGCATCCGGTGAGTTGGTGTATCAATTGTGCGGCGTACACGGCAGTCGATCAGGCGCAAAAAGAGCCCGCAGTTGCCCGGAAAATCAACATTAGCGGGGTGAAAAACCTAGCGGAAGCCTGTTCACCCCAGGGTATTCCGTTGATCCATTTTTCCACGGATTATGTGTACCACACCAAACAAAACACCCCGTTCAAGGAGGATGATCCCGTAAGTCCAAAAGGCATTTATGCGCGCACTAAACGCTCAGGCGAACGTGCGGCTTTGCTGGCCAATCCCAATACCATGGTCATTCGTACCTCCTGGGTGTACAGCGAATTTGCTCATAATTTTGTAAAAACCATGTTGCGCCTGGGGCGGGAACGCAGCAACCTGAACGTGGTGTACGATCAAATTGGCACCCCGACGTATGCGCCCGATTTGGCGGCTGCCGTGCTGGATATTATCCGAAAAGCCGAAACAGAAGCCGTTCCGCCTTATTTATTGGCCGGTATCTGGCATTATTCCAACGAAGGCGTGACCAGTTGGTATGATTTTGCGAAAGCCATTTTTGAAATTAAAAACATACCGTGTGCAGTGCAGCCCATCGAATCGAAGGCGTATCCGACACCTGCCATGCGGCCCCATTTCAGTTTGATGGATAAAAGCAAAATCCGGACCGCCTTTGGGCTTCAAATACCCCATTGGCGCGAAAGTTTGTTGCGTTGTTTGGAAAAATTAGATTGATTTTTGCAAAATTGCGCGGTCAATCACCCAAACCATGGAACTGAAAACAAACATTGACCGCACCCGCGCGCTTTTGCTGGACGGTAAAACCCGGGAAGCCTACGAAGCCATTTTACCGGTATTACAGCAAGATACCCGGTATGTTGCCCAGGCGCGCACCCTCTCGGTCGTATTAGCAGGCATCAATCAGACCCGTCAGGAAGAACAAAAAGGCATTTTATCGTTTCAGGATGCCCAGCGCGTGTATAGCAAAGCCAATAATACTTTGTTGGAGGTATTGGACCAGTTGGAAGGCAAGGCCATCAACAGCACTCCGGCGCGACCCGTACAAAAATGGATGCTGTGGGCTGGCCTGTTTTGTGCGGTGTTGGTAATGTTGCTTTTTTTGGAGCAATACTTCTTTTTTTCAACAAAATCAGACCAGAAAGCCATTATTTGTCCCAGTTTTGTGGATCCTGGGAAGCGTATATTGCTGTTACCGTTTCAAAAAATAAGTGGGTCCGATGCGCGTCCGGAGTTGTTGCTGCGGTCGCGGATTGAAGCATTGGCAGTAAAAAGCAATTTTCCAATAAACGTTGAAATCCTGAACCAATACGATGCAGCGGCCAACAACCCTGATAAAGAAGATGCAACAGCCATTGGTACGCATTGCAATGCCGAAATGGTGGTATGGGGCACATATACACAAAGTCAGGCAGGAGCATTGCAGTTGGATGCGCGGTATGTGCTTCCAGGCTTGAAAAAAGATGGGGGGACGGGTTTTCAGAAGGTAAGTGAAATCATTGCGATCCAGACCGACCAAAGCTTTCGTTCCCTGGATGACGCTGTTTTTTCCCTTTGTGCCTTGTTGGCCATAGAAGCGGAAAACGACACCCTTGCCAGAAAGTGGTTAGGAAAAATAATGGTAAAAAACCAACAAGACACCAAAGCGTTGGAGCAATTGGCCAAATAGGCGCTAAGCTTTTGCGTTTAGATGCGCCACTTGCAGGTTATCTAAAAACTGCATGGTATCGGCCAATCCATTGAGTACCATCGCGTTAGCGGGCAATTTAACGTAATTGATAAACAACTGTGCGCCAGTGAGGATCAATCGTCCTTTTTTCAACGTTTGGGATGCATTGTCAACGTATTGTTGGATCGAATAGCGTGCGAGGGGTTCTTGCAACACCGTAAATACAAAATCGGCTCCGAGTGGGTCGCAGGCGTCGCGTAGATCGCTGAGGGAGGTTCCGCCGCCTAGGTACACAACCCGTTGTTTCCGAGCGCGTAACAAATATTGAATAAACAGCAAGGTAAGTTCTTGCGATTCACTTTCGGGGGTGTACAGCACAAAAGTACTGGCATCGCGTGCGGGCGTAACCGGTTCTTTGTCAATGGCCGACATTAGTTTTCGGCGGATCAGGTTGCTAATAAATTTTTCGTGGGCCGGGCTGATGCTGTTGGTGAGCCAAAGCACATTTAATTTATCCAAAAAAGGATAAATTAATTCAATCATGGTTCGTTCAAAACCGTGTTCCCACACATAAGAAGCGAAAATACGTTCAAAATTGGCTTCATCCAGATCGATCATCGAAAGGGTGAGTGCGTCAATTTGAGCGTTTTGGCTGCCATTGTTTTCGGCAATTTCGGCAACAATAGAAGCGACGTCTTCCTGGCGCATTTTGGCCAGTTTGCTTATTTTAAAACCATTCCGATTCAACAACGCAACATTAAACAGGTGGCGCAGGTTGTCATCTGTGTAATATCGAATGTTCGTTTCAGTGCGTGCAGGTTCGATGAGCTGATAGCGCTGTTCCCATATTCGAATCGTGTGCGCTTTGATACCCGTGAGTTTCTCTAAGTCGCGGATAGAGTAAATCGCCATCGGTTAAAATTAGAAAGAAGATGAGGTTAAACAAAATTGGATTGAAAGCAGAAGGACTTGCATTTGTGCCTGATTATAATGTTTTGTTGAAGCAAAACATCCATTATGGCACAAAATAATAGAAACAGGTTAAACAGAAAAAAGTTTACATAAAGTTTTGGCCGCCGTCGTTAAATCTTAAAAATTAAACCGCTTCCCCCACCAGCCATCGTTTGAATGTGGCTGCACGTTCTGTGCTAACAATGATTTCCTGGTCGGCAGCAGGGGTTGTTTCCACTTTTATACGACTTTTTGAGTATGGTTGCATTTCTTTTATGGCATTGATCCGTAAAATGAACTGCCGATTTATTCTGAAAAAATCTTTTGGATCAAGCATGGTTTCCAGTTTATCCAGTGGGTAATCTACCGGAAAACGTTTGCCGGTGCTGTGCGCAATCAGGAAGGTGATTTTATCTTTGGTGTAAAAAAACGCAGCATCGGACATGTCGATCAGTTTGATACTGTTTCCCAGTCGAATGAGCATTCGGCGGAGGTAATTGGGGGCCTCCTGTTTGCGGATATGCTCAAGTAATGCAGCGAAGTCGGGTGTATTTTGCTGGAACAGTTGTTTGTATTTGTCCAGGGCCGCTGCCAGTTCTACACTTTTGATGGGTTTTAGGAGATAATCTACCGCATTTACCTTAAATGCCTGCAGGGCGTATTCATCATATGCAGTGGTGAAAATCACCGGACAAGTAACTTTCAGGTGTTCAAAAATTTCAAAACTGGAGCCATCCGCAAGATGGATATCGAGGAGCATTAAATCGGGTGCCGGGTGTTGTTGCAACCAGTTGAGGCAGGCTTCAACACTTTCCAGGTGTCCCAGTATTTCAGTTTCTGGCGCAATCTCCAGCAATAATTTTTCCAACCGGCGCGCAGCTGCTTGTTCGTCTTCTACGATCAATATTTTCATAACGTGGTTTACTGTTTTGTGTGATGATTAGGATGTTGCGTTTTCTTTCGATGTTTTTACAATCGGCACTTGTACGGTGAAATAAAGGCCGTCATCGTGCACCTGTACTGGTCTTTCTCCAAGCAAAGCATACCGTTCAATCAAACTTTTGAGTCCAAAATGCGTGCCTGGTTCCGGTTTGATTTTGTGCTGAATATTATTGCGTACGGCGATGTACCCGTCGGCAGTTTCCAGTATTTCGATACGCAAAGGGTGTGCCGCAGAGATGATATTGTGTTTTACGGCGTTTTCTACCAAAATTTGCAAGGTTAGTGGCATGATTTGCCCCGGACTAACCATATTTTGAACATCGATAAAGAAGTTATCTTCATAGCGCTTTTTGAGCAGGAACCCGAAGTTGCGTACCAAAACAAGTTCCTCCTGCAGGGGGATCAAGTCGCGTTCGCGGTACACGATCATGGTGCGATAAAAATCTGACAAGTGTTCTACATAGGAAACCGCCATGACGGGATTTTCTTCAATAATGGTAATCAGGGTATTGAAGCTGTTGAACAGAAAATGGGGGCTAATTTGGCTTTTCAAAGCAGAAAATTGCGATTCGACCATGGCTTTTTTCAGACTTTCGGCTTTTTTGAGCCTTGTTTCTCGTAAAAAAATCAGGCCGTACAAACTGCCAAACAATAAAAGGGCGGCCAAGGTAATAAACCACCAACTTAGCCAAAACGGGCGGCGTATTTGAAAATGCCAGGACGCTTCCGGCACCCCTTCAAAATTGCCATGTTCGCTGGTTTGAATGCGAAAAGTGTAGGTACCCGGCGGTAATTTGGGGTAGGAAGCCAGGGGGTCTTTCGATATTTTCCAGTCCAAATCAAATCCTTCCAGTCGGTAACGGTAACGCACAGATTCAGGATTGGTGTACCACAGCCCGGTAAATTGAAAGGTGAAGTAGTTTTCGTTGTAGGCAAATACGTTTTTTTTGAAAAAATCAAAAGGGGTATCAAAAACGGCAACCGTAGTAATGGAAGGAAGCGGGTCTTCAATGAAATTTTCTTGAAACGCCGCGAGCCGCAACAGTCCACGTTCACTGCCGATCCAAACATGTCCACGTGGTTCGGTACAAAGGGCATTCAGGGAGGTGGCGTTGAGGGATGCGCCCAATTGCGCGTCATAAAACCGGACATGTGTTTTTCGGTCGAGTTGTAACAAATCGAGGCCATCTTCGTAAGCAATCGCCAGTTCGCCCTCCCCAGCCACGGCCAATCCGGCAATCACCTGGCTGTGTAAGGCGCTGCCGATGCCAAATTGTTCAAATTTTTTGCCATCATAGCAGAAGAGGCCATCCTTATCGGTGCTAAACCATATATGTCCTTTGGGGTCCTCAACAATTGAATAAATGGTTTTGAGTGGAACGATACCTGTGGTTGGAAAATGCTTGAATTGGCCATCTTTGAAGTAGAGCAAGCCTTTTCCGTCGGTGCAAAACCAAAATCCGCCCGAATGATCGGCATATACCTTGTACACATAGCTGGAGCCCAATTCATTTTGCTGACTGATCTGTTGCACCTTTCCGTTTTCATTGAGCAGGAGCGAGCTTACGCCGCCCAAAGTTGCGAGCCAAACCAGGTTTGCATTGCCCGAAATGGACAGAATACTGCCATTCAGCAGCCCGTTTTTTTCTGTAAGGTGTTGTTTTACCTTTCCTTGTGCATCGAGTTGGAAGATGCCGTTGCCAAAAGTGCCCGCCCAAACATGGCCGTTGGGTGCTTCCCAAAGCGAGAGAATGTTTTCTTGTGGGGGTAAAAGAGTTTGAAACTGATCATTTTGGTATAGAAACAGCCCTTGTTTGGTGCCGATCCACATTCTATTCTGGTGATCCATGCATATCGCCTGAATATCGGAATAGGAGGTTGGGATCAATCCGAACCGCATATTCGCCGACAGCAACTGTCCTTTATCATTTATTACCCAAAGTAGGCCTTCACGGTCTTTGCAGAGGGCGCGAATTTTTTGCTTTGCTCCCGCATTGGTAGCAGGTTGTGTTTGAATAGCGCCCGTGTAGGTATCAATTTTTATGAGGCCGCTATTGCTGGTGCCGATCCATAATTCGTCGGTTCCGAAAGCAGCCATGCTGGTAACGGGGCCATAATTCCAATTGGGCGTGCAATAATTGATGTGGTCGGTTGCGAGCAGATAACGGCACACCCCGCGGTCGTACGTGCCGATGAGTACATTTCCATCCACATCGGTGTTTAGGGCCGTGATGATTTCGTCGGGCAGGCTGCTGTTGCTGCTATTGAGCGTTTTTACCGATTTTTGGCCCGGTATGGTC
>CAIVGO010000720.1 GCA_903905445.1 uncultured Bacteroidota bacterium | reverse complement strand
TGTTCGTGATCACCGTTTCTGCCGTCTTGCTCAGGTGCGCATCTTTTCCGATCGAGGAAATCAATTCCAACAGCGCATAATTCACCCGGCTTTGAATGCGGCCCCAGTCTTCAAAATCAATCAAACCCATGTTGAACTGACGTTTACCGTCCGACCATCTTCCGCGCAACAAGATCACTTGATCGCCTAAATCCGGGTTACCATTCAATATTTTGGAAAGTTCTTCTAGTGCGACATCGGTTTTATTAGCACTAATCAGTACACGAAGATTCGACTGCAATTCACTTGAATACATCTTAAAATTGGATTGATTTATGGCAAAGATATTTTATTTTAACTACATGCCTAAGTGCTTTTTTTATGAACGTTATAATCAACGCTAAGTGGTTATAAAAACAACTCTTAATCCAGTTAAAACCAACTTTTAATCCACCCATCCTTCAAATCCATTTAAGTCCTGGTTTAACTTTCTTTCGCGATCCTTGTTCTATTATACTACCTCTATTCTTTGCCCATGTCAACCAAATTGCGCCTCTTGTTTTGCTTACTGGTCGGAAACTACACCGTGTCCGCTCAAACGGTCTTTTTATACCAAATTCCGGATGCCAACATTATGGCTGATAAAGTAACCAAAGGCGATGGCGACACCTATGGGCTGGGCGACTGGCGCTGCAACGTTAAAGCAGTGTTGGAGGGTACGGTGTTAAAAGTATCTGGCGACATCGTTTTTACCGAAAAAGCGAACGATTTTAGCACGATTGTGGGGCATTTTGAGCAAGATTACCCTGTACAGGCCCTCGAGCAATGCAAACAATGCACCATATTAATAGATGAACCGGTGGGCAGCGTATCTGGCCCCAATGTAGGCGCCCGGGGATACAAATGGTACCGCGGCCAAGGATTGATCCGAAAAGCAAAGATCCAGACTGATGTTTTCGGCGCGGATGAAGGGCATATTGGCGGGATGATCCGTTTTGCACCCATAAAATTGGTTGTTCATTGCGATTATGCTTTTGATAACGCTACTTTAAAGGAACCTTAACCGCGTACTTGAAATTTGGGGCATTATGTTTGCGTTTATTGGCAAACACAATCAGAATATGAAGATCAAACCCAGTTATGTTGCCCTGCTTTTTTTATTGTTGCTTGGTGTAAGTGCCCAGGCACAACGTCGTACCAACTACAACAACACCGACGATGATTACAAACAATTCGCGGTAGGTATTGCCCCAATCAGTTTGCTTACCCGTTTCGGCAAATTCAATGTACGTGGTGAATGGGCGTATGCCAACAACAAATCATTGTCTTTATTGGCCAGTATTCCGCTTACCACCCGTGTTCCGAATGTGGTTGCCGATAATGTAGATGTTTCAGAAGGAACGACCATCAACAATGAATTTACGAACCTCAATTTCGTTCTGGAAAACCGCTTTTATATCGGACGCGACAAACCGCGTGGTTTTTACCTTGCGCCTTATGCGCGGTACACACGCTATGATTTGAGCCGAAACCTCGAAAAAGCCAGCAACAACAGCACGACGACCATACGCGGCACGCTGGGTGGCGTGGGCATTGGCGGTTCGGCAGGTGTTCAATTTAACATGGGACCTTATATGACCATGGATATCACCTTCGCTGCGGTGGATGTGAAATGGATGCGCGGCACCCTGCGCTACAAAACCAACGATCCTGAAAACGACATCAGTATGTTCCGCGACCAGGTACAGGAAGTGATCAATGATATTCCGATCATCGGCAACAACTTAGCGGCCGTGATTGATGGCGACGAGGTAAAAGCGCGGGTAGGTGGGATTGTTGTGCCGGGCTACCGTTTTAATATGACGGTCAACTTCGCGTTTTAATACACACTTTTAGCCATAACCGGCGCAGCATACAGTTCTTCCCTAAAAGGTTGGGTATGCTGCGCCCTTTTTTTGCGTATTGGCCAATAGGCATTAATTCGGGGAATAGATATACGGTTCTGACAGCTATTTTACGGAACAATCCGTTATCTTGTGGTAACACCATTTCCGCCACCAAACCGTATGAACACCATGTATTTCAGAAACCTAATTCCCACGATCCTTGCTATTTTTGCAATCAGCCCTTGCTCCCCACTCCAAGCGCAAAACACCGATCCTGATGCTCATTTTCACCCCATCCGCATAGGATTTGGCCCAATAAGCGCCTTAACCTTGATCGGAAAATTTAATGTATGTGCCGAATGGGTATATAAACCCAATCGATCCATTGGATTGCTGGTCTCAGTACCCGTAAATAACGTACCTTCCTATTTGGGTTATACAGATAAAAACAGCCGCCAAATAACCACAAAGCATTATTTAACGGTGCTGAACATCATCCTGGAACAAAAGCGTTACCTGAACAAGTCCGCACCAGTCGATTTTTACTGGGCGCCTTACCTACGCTACTCGGAATACCATGCCTGGAAACGCGATTCTGTTGCGTCCACCCAGTCCAATTATCTGTACTCCAACCAATTAAAAGGTTTGGGCATCGGAGGTGCCGGTGGAATACAATTCACGTTAGGGCACCGCTTTACCGTCGATTTTACCTTTTTAGCGTTCGACCTCAAGCTGATGCGCGGTTTTCAACGGTATGAAACCGACTATAGTGACCCGAATTATGGCAAAATACTCATCAGTGAAGCGGGAAGATTTTGGAGCGAATTGCCCGTTTTCCATTTCAACGTGATTGAAAACAACTTGCAGGGCAATTCTTTGCGTACCCGCACCAATTTGAAAGTGATTCCAGGATACCGGGCCAATATTACCATCAAACTTGCGTTCGGAAAATCCGTACCTTTGGCCGCAAACTAAGCGCCCAATGCAACAAACGTATTCCATTTACAAAATTGCCAGATACGCGCTCACAGGCGTATGTACCCTGGCAATTTTGTATTTTGCATGGGTTATGCTGGGCAAAGTACTCCCCTATTTCAGTTTTGAACACGCCATCCATTTTTTGGGCACCAAACCCGATGTGGTATTGGACAAACCGCATTTCATCAACGCCTTTTATATACACATTACCAGCAGTATGGTGGTGCTCGTGGGCGGATTGTTCCAGTTTTTTCCAGCTTTGGTGCGGCATTATCCTGCGGCACACCGTGTTTTAGGGAAAATATACATCGCAACCATTCTTTTATTTGCCGCCCCTTCCGGACTCATCTTGGCCTTTTATGCCAATGGAGGCCTGCCCGCCAAGGTGGGATTTACGTTGCAATGTATTATTTGGTGGGTTTTAACCTTTGTTGCCTGGCGGGAAATCAGCCAACGGCGCTATCAGTCGCATGCCGATATGATGATCCGTAGTTTTGCCGTCACACTCGCGGCCATGAGCTTACGCACAGAAAGTTATTTCATGTATTACTGGTTCGAAACCAAACCCATCGAAACCTATGTGACCGTCACCTGGCTTTCCTGGGTGGGCAATCTGGCGCTGGCTGAATGTTTGATTTACGGTGGGTTAGGCAGATGGTGGATACAAACTGTTTTTGCCAAGCCGCTACCACACGCTACCTAAACGCACTTTTGATCAAAACTTAATATGATGAAACAAATTCGCACCTTTTTACCCATCGGCTTGGCGTTGATCTGCTGCGCCGCCCTTTGTTGGCAGTGTAAACCCAACAATAGCAAACAAAACGTTGCCCCCGAAGCACTTACCGCCACGGCAGTTCCCCTGCTGACCCACAAAGAAGCAGCCGATACCTTGCGCAGCGACA
>CAIVGO010000719.1 GCA_903905445.1 uncultured Bacteroidota bacterium | reverse complement strand
TTTTTGATGGAGGCCTTGTGGACCTGCTTTATGCCTTCGTTTCAGCGGGCGCTCGAACTGGCGGAATCGGGCGCAATTGGCACGGTGCATACCGTAAAATCCGATTTTGGCTTCAAATTGCCCTTGGATCCTAATTCCCGGCTGTTTAACAAAACCCTGGGTGGGGGCGCGCTCCTCGATATTGGCATCTATCCGGTGATGCTGGCCATGCGTGTTTTTGGAAAGCCCGATGCGCTGCATATTCAAGCCGCTGCTACTTTTACCGAAACAGAAGTAGACGATACCTGTGTTTTTACTTTTCAATATCCCGAAAAACGCATCGCATTGGGGCATGCGACGGTAGCAGCCAATACGCCCGTGGAAGCCTGGATACTAGGTACTGAAGGCAGTATTTATCTGCATCCGCGCTGGCACCATACCGCTCAACTCACCATCGCGCAATATCAAGACCGTGCCGAAGAAACCCGGGAAGAATATTTTCCTTACGCGGGTTGGGGCTATCACCTTGAAGCCCAACACGTCATGGAATGCCTCGAAAAAGGCTTGATAGAAAGTCCAACAGTACCCCTCCATTTTACCCTCGCCCTGGCTGAAACGCTGGATACTATTCGGGAAAAAGTAGGACTGGCTTATTGAGTTTTCCAAACAAAGCGCGCATTGAACCTAAGTGGACCTAAGCTCGGTGGCCATTTTTTGTGTATTTTTCCTGGGAATACGGTAGTTTTGATGATAATTTTACCCAAACCTGACTTCTACGCGGGCCTAAATGCCTATCCTTGCGCCTGTTTAAACACATCCAACCCTTTTCCTGATCACGATGCGGCGGGTACAAGCAAATTGTATCTTCGCTCTAACCTACTATTGATTTTCATGCGTCCATTTATCTACGGCCTTTTTTGCTTTTTTTCCGTTTTCGCTGCACAAGCCCAGCCACAAGCCACCACTACCCCTGCGCCCGAAAAACACTTGCGCAACATCCAACAACTTACTTTCGGCGGCGATAATGCCGAAGCTTATTGGAGCCCAGACAGCAAGTGGCTTACTTTCCAAAGCAATTATGCAAAATGGGGGGTAAAATGTGACCAAATTTTTGCCATGAAGGTGAAAAAGGCGGCAAACAATCCAACGTACATGCCACAAATCATCAGTGGCGGAAAAGGCCGTACGACCTGTTCGTTTTTTATGCCCGATGGCAAACATATTATATACGCCAGCACCGTTTCTGCCGGTGATACTTGCCCCGCTGTACCCAACTTGCGCCGCGATGGCAAATACCTGTGGCCAGTGTACAGCAGTTATGATATTTATGTGTCTGACCTGAAAGGGAAAAACACCAAACGCCTGACCAATTCGCCCGGCTACGATGCCGAGGCGGTTTTAAGCCCAAAAGGCGATAAAATTCTGTTTACCAGCGATCGTTCCGGCGATCTGGAGTTGTGGACCATGAACCTCGATGGCTCTAACCCAAAACAGATTACCAATGCATTAGGCTACGACGGCGGGGCATTTTTCAGCAAAGACGGCACTAAAATCGTGTACCGTGCCAGCCGCCCGAAAACAGAGGCCGAAATTAAGGAATACAAGGATTTGTTGAAAGAAGGCCTGGTTGCGCCCGTGGCCATGGAAATTTTTGTGTGCAATGCCGATGGATCCAATGTGCATCAGGTAACCAACTTGGGTAAAGCCAATTGGGCGCCGTTCTTTCACCCGGATGGAAAACGCATTATGTTTTCAAGCAACCACCAATCCAAACGGGGCTACGACTTTCACTTGTACCTGATCAATGAAGATGGGACGGGTTTGGAGCAAATTACGACCGAAAGTATCTTCAACTCTTTTGCCATGTTTTCGCCCGATGGCAAAAAGATTGCCTTTAGTTCCAACCGCAACAACGGCAACACGCGGGACACCAATGTGTTTATGGCCGATTGGGTAGATTAGTCAATCGATTGCGATGGAGGCATTTGGCCAGTATATTTGCCAAATGCCTCCACTGCAACAAGACTATTTGAATTCAAATGCTTTTCCCCAGTTTTCAAGTTCTTCAGCCGTCCAGAGTTCCGGGAAAAATACGACCTTTTGGAACCGTGGAGGCAGGTATTTTTGCCAATTGGTACCGCCGGTTGCTTCAATTTCTTTTGGCTTGGCATCGAGGTAACGTACCGCAGAACGGTAATGCGACAAGGCCCAGCGTACGTTGGAATTTTGGTCGTGCTCGCGTAGGAGTGCGCGCAACTCGGGGTCTTGTTGCTCCTCCGTCGATAACTTCAAATACAACTGACGCAGGTTGCTTTTTTGATATTGTTGGGCAAAACGCACGAGTTCTTCGGCGTATTTTTCTTCAAATTGGCGCAGGGTAAGCGTTTTTTTGCCAGAAGCCAGTTCTGTGGCACCCGATTTCCAGTATAACACCGACGAAAGTAACCGTACTTCATCTACATCGGTGGTTAGTTCGCGCTTGGAAGTATGCACCAGTTGCCGCAAATCCGTGCTCGCAATTTCAATCATGCGGTATTGCACACTTTGAAAACCGCTGGCGGGCAACAAACTCATTCGAAACTTTAGGAACTCATCGCGGTCCATGCCATCCACCATGATGTCAAAGGAGTCGATCAGGTTTTTAAAATACCGGTTGATGCGGGTCAATTGGCGTTTGAACAAACTGAGCGAAACAGGGCCTTCCTGGGTCGACAATTGGGCGATGGCATTGAGGCACAGCTGGAAATACAGCTCAGTAATTTGGTGGTAAATGATAAAAATCCGTTCATCGGGAATGGGGGTGCGCGGATTTTGCAGGCTCAAGAGGGTATCCAGGTGGATATAGTCCCAATAGGTCAAAAATTCGGCGTACAACAGTCCATCCAGGTAGGATTTCATATCCTGGCCCATGGCACCATATTTTTCCTCCAGTTGCTGGAGCCTGTCAAGTATTTCGTCGTTCATAAAGCTGGGTTAGGTCAGGCTGCTATTTTCAGCCCCAAAAGTAGGCAACCAAAACAAAGGAACAAACTTAAAAACAAATTAGCGCTGGCTGCCAGCCATTGGCCTGCTTGTATCAATTGCCAGGTTTCGGCGGTAAAGGTAGAGAATGTGCTCATTCCGCCACAGAAACCGGTGGCTAGTAACAGACGCTGCTGCTGATTGATGGCTTGTTGCATGGCCAATCCGGTCAAAACCCCAATGATTAAGCAAGCGATGCTGTTAGCCAATAAAGTAGCGTACGGAAAGCGCCCTTGCAAGGGCTGTATTGCTAAGCCGATACCAAAACGGCACATACTGCCCAGGCCACCGCCCAGGAAAACGAGGAAAAAGGAATAAAACTGCGCCATTTTATATGGATAAATGCGGACGCGTACAAAATTGCCAGAACTGTGCCAGAATTTGGCTACAAACGGCCGCCGATTCAAACATGCCCATGTGCGCAACCCCGGGCAATACCGAAACGGAAAGGGCATCGGCCGGAAGTGCGGCTTTGAGGGTTTCTTGTACTGCAATGAGCGGATCGGCAGCCCCCAGGAGCAGAAGCACGGGACAAGTTGCCGTTTGAAGGGTTTCGGTGTGATCTGGTCGATTGAGCATGAGCTCGAGGGCTGCAATAATGCCTTCGGTTTCCTGCTTTTGCCCGGTTTCGATCAGGTTTTGCACGATTTTGGGGTGTGCTTTCGCAAATTCGGGGGTGAATAAACCCGGGAATAACTGACTTACATAAAGTGCCTTTTTGCCTGATTGCAGCAGTTCAATGCCTTTTTGCCGGGCTTTTACTCGTTCGGGCGTATCCGCAAAAGGATGTGCATGGAACAAACCGTATCCAAGCAGCCGATCTGCATATTTTTGCGCAAATTCAAGGGCTACATACCCACCCAGGGAGTGCCCCACCAGCACACATTGTTGTACTTCAGCAGCATCGAGTACCGCCTGGACGCAGGCCGCATAATGGGCAATACTTGCTTCCGTGGGCAAACTGGAAGACCCAAATCCCGGCAAGTCGATCCGCAAAATTGGCAGGCCAGGCAGGCGCGTCAACGTATCCTCCCAAATAGAAGATGTTTCACAAAAACCATGTAATAATACCAAAGGGATCGGCCCCACAGCACCATCTTGATGCCAGGAAAGGGTGGTGTTTTGAAAAACGCAGCTGTATTTCATCCTGCGAATTTAAAAAAAATGCGCGGTGCCAGCATACTTTTTACAAGAAACCTTGAAATATGCAGACATTTGCTGCGCACTAAACAAATACCTTATGCATTCCTGGTTATCCATTCCTTCCGAATCTGATTTTTCACTGCAAAACCTGCCGTATGGCGTCTTTCACCTGGGCGATGGCCGTTTGCGTGCCGGTATGGCCATTGGCGATCATATTATTGATCTGGCGGCCGCTTCCGAGCTGGGGCTGTTTGGCAAAAAGCGGTTTTTTTATAAAATATTTACCCAAAGCACCCTCAATGATTTTATCGCGCTGGGCAAACCGGTCACCAACCGCGTTCGGAAAAAAGTGCAGGATTGGTTGCGGCTGGAACAACGGCCCGACAATGCAGCACAAATACTGGTCAACCGTGCCGAGGCGCAGATGGTCATGCCGATTCGGGTGCCCAACTACACCGATTTTTATAGCAGCATCGAACATGCCACCAATGTAGGTAAAATGTTTCGGCCCGATAATCCGTTGCTGCCCAATTGGCGTTGGCTGCCCGTTGGCTACCACGGCCGCGCATCTTCTATTGTGGTGAGTGGTACCCCTATTCGTCGGCCACATGGGCAAATTCTGCCACCCGGCGGCGCACCCGATACCCCTGTTTTTGCCGCTTCCCGACAACTCGATTTTGAGTTGGAAATGGCTTTTATCATTGGCAAAGAAAGTCCGCTGGGCACGCCCATCACCGTGGAGCAGGCCGATGAATATATTTTTGGCCTGGTTATTTTCAACGACTGGAGTGCCCGCGATATTCAACGCTGGGAATATGTGCCGCTTGGACCATTTTTGGGCAAAAACTTTGGATCCAGCATTTCACCCTGGATTGTACCCCTGGAAGCACTCAAGCCCCACCGCGTGAAAAGCCCCAAACAACAACCCGAACCCTTGCCCTACCTGGCTACCAAGGGTTTGCAAAACTATGATATTCACCTGGAAGTCAGTTTGTTACACGGCGACCAATCTACCGTGATCAGCCGCTCCAATACCCGTTATTTGTACTGGTCGATGGCGCAACAATTGGCACACCACACGGTCAATGGCTGCAATGTGCAAGTCGGCGATATGATGGCTTCTGGCACGATAAGCGGACCAACACCCGGTAGTTTTGGCTCCCTGCTCGAACTTTCCTGGGGCGGCAAACATGAAATTGCACTATCCGATGGCACCGTCCGCAAGTTCCTGGAAGATGGCGATACCTTGCGTATGCGCGCCTGGGCGGGTGCAGCCGATCGGAAGGTTGGTTTTGGACAGGTGGAGGGTACGGTTTTGCCGGCACATGATACGGCTGGCTAGGTTGGAATTTACATTTTGACCATGGATGCAACATTATTGTTAAGCCACATCGATCGACATATTCAACTGGATACTGAGGAGATCGCCTTGTTTCTGTCCCTTTTGCAACCCAAAACGCTGAAACGCAAGGCTTTTTTATTAACCCAGGGCGAAATTTGTCATGCCGAGCATTTTATCCTGAAAGGTTGCCTGCGGGTGTATACCATCGACGACAATGGTTTTGAGCATATCGTAATGTTTGGCGTAGAAGAATGGTGGGTGGGCGATTTGTACAGTTTTCTGACACAAACGCCCACCCAATATTTCATTGATGCTTTGGAAGACACCGAAATCCTTCAAATTTCGAGGCAAAACCTGGATAAATTGTACCAACAGGTGCCCAAATTTGAGCGATTTTTCCGCATTCTTTTTCAAAATGCGTTCATAGCACAACAACAGCGAATCCAGCAAAATTTATCGAATACCGCCGAAATGCGCTACCAGGATTTTATCACCCGATATCCGCAACTCGAACAACGGCTTTCGCAAAAGCAGGTAGCCGCTTATTTGGGCATTACTCCGGTGTTTTTGAGTATGTTGCGCAAAAAAAGGCAGTTTAAAAAGTAGAATCAAGGTAAAAGCCGAAGAATTGACCCTCAAGCATTGCATTTATTAAAGTAGTTGAATTTTTATCTTTTTGCATCCCTGTTCCTTTGTCCCAACAAAAATAACAGGACATGCAAAACGCAAATCAAAATGGCCTTTTCGGCTTTATTAACACTTCCACTCCAACCAATACCCTTTTTTGGGCCACCCTTATTTCTGGTGTTTTAGATGCTTTGGCCGCGATTGTGGTGTATTATGCCTTTTTCAAACTCAACCCCGTTCAGATTTATCAATTTGTGGCAAGCGGCATTTTGGACAAAGCGGCCTATTCAGGTGGATTGGGCACTGCATTGTTGGGCTTGGGCATTCATTTTTTAATCGCTTTTGTTGCCGCGTATGTGTTTTTCCAGTTGTATCCCAACATGGCTTTGCTGCGCCAAAATGGGTATGCAGTGGGTTTGGTATATGGCGCGGTAATTTGGGCGTTTATGAACCTCGTTGTAATACCATACCTTTCTAAAATCCCGCCAGCGCCCTTTGATACGGTAGCGGTATTGGGTATTTTATGGCACATGGTTTTGGTGGGCTTGCCGATCGTGTTGATCGTGGAAAAGTATTATCGGCAAAAAGGAGAATTAGGGTAAACCTTGCAAGTGACACACTTCGACGGATTTACATTTTCACAATGAGGCGCATCAATTCCGGTTTTTTGGCCCTTGCCACCGGAATTGAGTGCCCATTGGCCATGATGATCTCTCCCGAATCGGAGCGAATTATTTTTGCAATGTACTTTAAATGAACAAGATAGGAGTTGTGTGCGCGGAAGAACTCAGGATTGTTGAGCAGTTCCTCGAATTCGCGCAGGGATTTGGACAACACAATGGGTTTCGACTGCCCTTTTAAAAATACCGATACATAAGCGCCTTCTGAGGCACAATATTGAATGTCCTCTACTGCAACCAAAAGCAGTTCCTGGCCTACGGGCAAGGCGATGCGTTCGGGTACGGGGTTGTTTTTCAGGTATTCTACGGCAGCAAGTTGGGCGGTATTGGGCGTTGCGCTTTGTTCGGCTTTTTGAACGGCAATCGCCAGTTCGTCTTTATCGATGGGTTTTAACAAATAGTCTAATGCATTGAATTTGAAGGCTTTTACGGCGTATTGGTCGTAGGCGGTGGTAAATATGACCTTAATGGGAAGGCCTTCGCAACGGCGCAACAACTCAAACCCGTTGAGCATCGGCATTTCGATGTCCAAAAAAATCAGTTGCGGTGGCTGTTGCTGGATGGCCTCCAATGCCAGTTCAGCATCATTGAAAATGCCGGAAATCGTGATGGTTGGGCAGTATTTTTCCAGCAACACCCGCAGTACGTCTGTGCAATACGGTTCATCGTCAATTAAAAAAGTGGTCATGTTTTTGATTGCAGTTACCTGCTTTAAATGATACGCCGCCGCAATCGGTTTTGTGTAAACTGCCTGGATTGTTCATACCCATTTGCGCAAAACCGATTGCTATGGCGTTTAAAGTCGAATAAGCACCCGTGTTCCGAGCGCCTGGCCTGCCGCATCCACCAAATCGACCGTTTCGACGGCTGCCGAAGTGCCATATAACTGGTTGATGACTTCCAAGCGTTCGGCGGTCACTTTCATGCCCAGCGATTTGTGTACCGTGGCCGAGCGGGTTTTCAGTTCCATCGCTTTTTTCCTGCCCACGCCATTGTCTTCCACCTCGATACACAGCCGATTTCCTTCCGGGTACACCTTTATTTGTAGTTTTCCAGCCGTTTTTTGGTGCATCAGTCCGTGCCAGATCGCGTTTTCGACAAAAGGCTGAATGAGCAGGGGCGGTACTTCCAAATGTTCGGTTTGCAACGCGGGATGTACGCTGATTTCGTATTCAAACCGATCAAAAAAGCGCATTTGCTCCATTTCAATGTACAATTTGAGTGCTTCCAGTTCTTTGTTGAGCGGCACCGTTTCAGTACGACTATTGTCCAAAATAAGCCGAATCAAACGACTGAACTTGGTGAGGTACACGGAAGCTGCTTCTGGTTGGTTCACCAAAATAAACCGATTGATCGAACTCAGGCAATTGAATACAAAATGCGGATTCATTTGAGCCCGCAGTGCTGCCATTTCCGTACGGGCGATGCGTTGGTTGAACTCCGATTTGAGGCGTTCTTCCCGGCGTATTTGCCGCACCCGGGCGCGGTAAAGGAGTGCTGTCAAGCCCGCCAACATGAATAGTACGAGCGCCCGAAACCACCAAGTCTCCCAAAAAGGCGGGGCAATATAAATCGGTAATCGCTTGATGGTATTGTACCAATGCCCAGCATGACCGGTTTTTAGTTCTAAAACATAATGGCCGGGTGGAACCTGGGTGTAACTGGCGCTGTGCCCGTTTTTGAGCACCACCCAATCGGCATCATATCCCAATAAACGGTAGGCAAATTCGTTTTTTTCCGAACGCGCAAAATGCGTGGAGGCCAGGTCGAACGTAAAAAAATCTTCCCGCCAACTGAGCTTTATGTTTTGTAAAAAATTGATATTCAAGCTGTCCGCATAAGGTTTATCGAATATCCTGAAACCGGTAAACAGAATTTCGGGAGGATCTTCGGGCGCTAACAATTCGTTGGGGTAAAAGGCCTGAAAACCCTGTGGAGCAGGCATAACCACCCCGCCCTGCGCATCCAAACTTAGGGGCAAGTCGATCAATTCCGTCAGCATGCCCTCTTTTTTACCGAAAGCCCTTGCGCGCCACGCTTGCGCATCCACGCAGGCGAGCCCTTTGTTGGTTCCGGCCCAAATACGGCCCGCATCATCACAAATCAGGCTCAAAACCTGGTTGGAAGGCAGTCCATTTTCGGTGTTCAGGGTGCGAAATTCCTGGCCAACCGGTGCAGCATCATCGAAACGAGATAGGCCACCCGGGTCGGTGGCTGCCCAGATGAAACCTTGCCGATCCTGGCACAGCGCATGTACAATATATGCCCCCAAACTGTGTGCAGGATTGTCTTCCTCATACCGATACAGGGTAAATTTGCCCGATGCGGCGTCGTACCGAAACAATCCATAGTCTTCCGTGGCAATCCACATCCTGCGTCGGTTCGGATCAAACAATAGGTCGGTTATTCCCAGGCCAATGAATTCCTGGTCGGGCCCTGGCTTCCACCAACGGTGGTTTTGCGGATGCCACACCAATAAGCCTTGTGTGTTGTTGGCAAACCAGTAATTGCCCGCGGCATCTTGTTCCATATCGACAAAAACCGATTTTTCGGCCGGGTCGAGCAAATGCGGTGGTATCGGAAAGGCTTGCAGGCTTAGGTTTTTTCGGTTTACCTGAAAAATTTGTGTACCACCGCCCACCCAAAGGATACCGCCAGCATCTTCTTTCAACAACATGGCCGGACCAGGTAACGCAATGGTTTTCAAATGTTTATCTTTTTCAAATACCCATAATTGTTGGCCGTTTAAATCCAGCAAATAACGCCGTCCGTCGATCCTCGAATCCAATAAATGGTGGTAAGTGTTTTGGGCGGATACCTGTTTATTGGTCGGGACTTGTGTAAACGCAAAATGTTGGGCCTGTGGATCGTATTGCCACAAGCCGTTTTCGCCGCCCAGCCAGAGGGTGCCGTTTTTTTCGATAAAATACTGTTCTAAAACCCCGGTTGGTGCCGAAAACTGGTTGGCTGCCGTGGGTAAGACCGGAATGGGTTGCTGGTCGATGCCTTCCTGGACCGACAAACCCGTGGACCCAAGCGACCAGTGCGAGGCACCAAAATTGAAAACATGGCTGTCAAACGGAGCGGGTGTTCCGGAACGCGGATGAAAGGCAAACACAGCCGTTTTTTTATCAAAACTGAACAAACCAAATTTGGTTTCCAGCCACAACGCCGTATCGCCTTTGGGATGGATGGTAAAAATGGTTTGGTAACTGATATGGGCCGTATTGGGCAGCGTTTGAACTAAAAATGCCTTCCAGGGATAGGTTTTAAACTGCCCGTTCTTCGGATCAAAAACCGTCAGATCCCGGTTGTCGCAAGCCAGCCAAACGCCATCCTGATCGGGTAATAGCCCATTTACCAATGCATTGGGCAAGGAACCATCGTTGCGCCCCGTATTTTTCCAAACTTTAAAAGTTTCGGTGCGCGGATCGTATCGGTTCAAGCCATTGTGGGTGGCGATCCAAATAAATCCGGCGCTATCTTCCTTCAAATCGGTAATACATTCATTACTAATGGTGTATTGCGGTTGCCGCGTATCAGGAAAATAGTGCCGGAACGTATAACCATCGTATCGGTTCAGGCCATTGGCGGTACCCACCCACAAGTATCCCATGCGGTCGCGCAGGACACACTGCACATGGTTGTCGCTCAAGCCTTCATTTTCGGTAAAATGGGTAAAATAGCGGATGGGTTGCGCCTGTAATTGCACACAACATAACAACAACAACATACACGCTCTGAAAACCATAAACTTGCAAAGTATAAAAGCCCTAAAGTTACCCTATCGAACCCGCTCTAACACCATGTTTCCATCCGTATTGTGTCGCGGATCTTCACTGCTGTAAAAACTGCTGCCATCGGGCCGAAACCAGGCATATACCAGGTGCAATTGGATGGTATTGCCCGTCCAAGTGCCTTTGCATTCATTCAGGTTGAAACCGGGTGGATGCGGCTCATGGACAGGACGCATTTGAAAATGCAGGTCGTTGCTGTTCCATTTTTCCATCCCGCCCCACACTTCAAAACTGTCGCGCCGCCCCTGTGATTCGATCAAAGCCATGCCTTCAAAAAAGGTTTTGCTGGAACGATCGCGTTTAATGCGTTTTTCAAAAAAGCGTTTTTTGCGTTTTGCATCGGACAAAGGCTCAAATATTTCGAGTTGAATGTGGTGGTCAATCTGGTCGGGATCGCGGAAAGTACCTTTCCATTTTCCTACCAACAGGGGTTTATTCGGGTCATTGCTGTACGCCCAGGGCCGCCGATACGTGTCATATTGTTGGTCGAGGTAGTAACAACCGTACCGACCCAATACGACTGCCGCAATCACTACGACCACCACGAGGGTTGTTTTATTTAAAAATGGCATATTTTCTTCGATTATCGGTTTACAACGACCGGGATGGCCTGTTCTTTTTGATTTGTCCCTACCATCAATATATATAATCCGGCAGGGAGTTGCGCCACATTGATTTTATTGCCTGCTGTACTGCGCAGCAATTGTCCGTCGGTTCCCAGCAGTTGCAGCCTTTGCACGGTGGTTTCCAGCATGGTTACGGTGAAAAAATCACTGGAAGGGTTGGGAGATACGGTAATTTGCAATTCCGTGGTCAAATCATACACGGCGGTTATTGCACCATCGGCACCGGTTCCGATTACATTGGCAGGGGGCGGCACCACCAAAGCCGGACCGTTTCCGTATTCATCGGCCCCGATGTCCAGTACGCCCGTGCGGGTTTGCGCATCATAATCCTGTGCAGCGGGGGCATTTTGACCCGCATTAATCGCAGGACTGTCTGCATTGAGGTGAAATTGTGCATTCAGCGCCGGATTGATCTCGCTGCTTTGTGCATCCAGCCCCAATTGTGTTTTCCATTGCGCCATCGTAAGCGCCGGGTAACTCACGCCATCATCAAAACTGGCCGCACCCGTTGTTTTGTAATAAATATTGTGGTCAAATAAGTTCGTGCCGGTCAGGGCTGCTTCCCGTACTTGTACCGTGTAATCTTCATCGCCCGTGCCGCTTTGATCCACAAAAATGTTGTTAAACACCTGAATATTGAAGTTGGCAGGGTTCACTGTGGTGTTTTCATCAACATAAATATCGCCCCGGGAGATAAACAGGGGTGCATGGTAATCGGGCGAAGCCGTAACGACCGTATTGTTGTAGGCGCTGCAATTGCGGGCTGCAAAAAAGCCAATGCCCGAAGCGCCGGTATTGACCACCATGTTGTTGCGGGCCAGGCTATATTGGCATTCGTAATAGGCCGGATTGGTGCCGTCGTTGTCAAAAAACTCTGCATCGGTGTAAAAACCGAGCAAAATACCGGCCTCCCCGGTGTTCATAATCAGGTTTTGTTCGATAATGCAGTCTTTTACGCCCCCTTTTGCATATACGCCCGTGGTGGAAGTGTGGTGGATGTAGCATTGGCGCACGACCATGCCATCGCCGTTTACATTGTCGATGCCTTCGGCGTTGGGGCCGCCGTTGATGGGTAAATTAGAAGGTCCTTTTCCGGAGTTATATAGTTCACAACCAATGATTTGTATGTTGCTACAACCCGGTTTTATCTTAATACAGTCTCGTCCGGTGTCATGCACGCGGCAATTGAGCAGGGTAATGTTGCGTGCGCCATGGCGATCGGCAGCGGGGCCGCCCCATTCCCAGTTGGTTTCAAAACTCACCCCATAATAGTAGCCGCCGATAATTTCGAGGCGTTCGAGTTTGCCGCCCGACACATCCGGTTCGTTGTACCAAATGCAGGAGGCGATGTCTTCCACATCCAGGGGCGCAACGAGCACGGCCCATTCGCCCGGGTAGGAACGGATGGTGAGGTTACTTTTGGTAATGCGGATTTCATTGGAAGGGTAGGTGCCATTGCGCAATTCGATCACATCGCCTGGTTCGGCGGCTAAAATGGCGGCCGGTATAGTTTTGAAAGGTTGCGCTAGGGTACCGGGGTTGTTGTCATTGCCGGTGGGCGCAACATACCAGTTTGCGGCGTTTAGTTGGCCTAAACACAGCAGGGCAGCAAGGAAAAGTAAGGGAAATTTCATGGATGTTTTTAATTTTTCACAAAGATGGGACCCGCAAATGAGTGAAAAAAGGACGGGTTTTTGTTTGGCGGGTTTGGGTTTTGGAATGGGGGCTATCGGATGCGTGGTTAATGAACCGCTTGATCTGCTTAGACTATATTATTTTGCCCAAAAGATGGACATTTGTTTTTTAAAAAATAGGGAAAAATTAACTGATAATGCCAAGTTCACCTTTAATATACCCTTTTAAACGCCCGATTACCGTACTTCGTTACGTTCCGCAAGCAATCGTGTGGCATAAAGCCGAATACCGTGGTTTGGCCACACACTTGCCGGAATGGGATAAATCCGCCACCCTGCAAAATGGCTTTGTACGGGACGGGCGGTTATTGTTGCGCCAGGACCTGCTTTCCACGGTGGAGCAATTGCCAACGAATACGCTGTTATTGCGGGGTACGCGCGGTGCAGCCTGGATTGAACTGTTTCAACGATCGCACGACTTGCCTTTTTTTCTTCAATTGAAAAAATTGGAAGACGCAATTTGGGTCGCCTGTAAAGATGATTATTACCCGCATTTTGGGTCCAAAAAACGCGATGTCTTTGATATTTTGCCTTTACTGCCGGGCAAAAGCGCGGCCATTCATATCAATGCCCGCTATTGGCATACCATGATGGGCGTAGGTACCGATACACATTATGTAGAAAACTACTTGTATTTGGAGCATTTGGGCCAATTTGAACAAGCTGAATTGGTAGAAGGACTGACGGAGGATTTTCATTTTCAGCCGCAGAAAGAGGTGGATTTGCGGCAGATGTTGTATTAGGCTTACCCAACCAAACTCCCACCCCAATAAAACTGTTCAAAATTATTTGTGGGCTGGTGCCTTCCAATCAAGCGGCAATCTGTAATGCCTATTTGTGCGGCGCGTTGGTTCAATTTATGCAAATCTGCTTCTACAGGCGTTTCTTTTACTTCAAATGCAATCGTTTCATCCAAGATAAAATCAATTTCTTGTCCGGATAACTTTTGAAAGTATTGTAATTTTCCACGCTGCATCAATTGAATGGCAATCGCATTTTCGAAAATCTGGCCACTGCTCATTTGACCTAAATATTGAAGGATTCCAGTGTCAGAAAGGTAAATTTTTTGCTGTTTGCTCAATTCTCGATCTGGACTTTTGCTAAATGCGGTAACTGGAATAATAAAATAGGTGTATTGAAGCAAGTGTAAATAGTCTTTTAACTTGTTTCGATTAATCCCAAGGATAACCCCAAGTTTAGAATAGTCTACCCGATGGCCAGAACGTACTGCTAATAATCGGATCAACTTTAAGAGATCATCAGAAGCCGAAAAGTCAGAAAGCAGCCGAATGTCTAATTCGATATAGGCATTTACCAAGTCTTTAATAAAATAACGTTTATCTGCTTCACTGGTGGCCGTTACGACTTCCGGGAATCCGCCAAAGCGCAAAAATTCTTCATATAGTGCTTTCCATTTTAAATAGAAACTCAGATTAAATGGCTGATTTCCAAATTTTAATAAAATATCCGCATCCCGATTTTTAAATTTTACAAATTCATAAAAGTCCAAAGGGTACATTTCAAAAATACGTTTCCTTCCTGCCAGGCTCTCTGAAAATCGATTTTTTAAATAATAGGAACTGGAACCACTCACGATGAATTTAACCTGATAGGTGTCGTACAAGTATTTTATCACACTGGGTGCTTGTGGCGTAAGTTGTATCTCATCGATGGCAATTACTGCGGGTTGGCTAAAATCAATGCCTTCAATGGACAGATTGATTTCAATATCCTTATAATTTGTCAGGTTCAGGATAAATCGGTACTCGGCCCGTTCAAGATCCAGGTACACTTTGTTTGTATGAGGTACATTTTGCAACAAATACTTTACAGCAGTAGATTTTCCTACCCTGCGCATTCCGGTTATTACCGTTACTTGTGGTTGCTCAAGATGTGCTAAAAGCTCCTTAAAAATACGTCTTTGAATCATTTTATTCAATAATTTGCACAAAAATAATGCAAATTATTGAATAAAATGATTTTTAAAATGACAAAAATGGTGTTTTAGGCTTGTGCAAAGCCACAGATGCGTATTGATAAGGGGATTATAAACAGTCCAAACGACTCTAAGGAATTGGTAAATGCTCCAAATCATTTAAGTCTTTATATCTGCCACTTGCTTTTTTGTTTCTCACCAAGTCTGGAAGTGATATATAATTTAAGGCAATATCGTCTATTTCGATTACCAATTTATTTTGGTAACAAGTTTCAAAGTCTACACCATCAATAGAAGTTATTACTTCAATTTTATTGGGAGGAATTCCTATACCAATTACACGTTTTTCTTGTTGCAAAACTTCGAAAAGTTCAAATGCTTCAGGTAACCCGAAACGGGTCAAGGATTCGATAACCAGATGCGCATTTTCGGGAGAAGTGCCAACCCAAAAGTCTATATCAGAAGTGTATCGGACATATCCGTGTAATGCTACAGCATAACCGCCAACCAATAGGTATGATACGTTACCCGAGTTGAGTAACTGTATAAACTCTTTGAAGTCCGGACTGAGTGCAATCATAAGAAGTCATGCGTGAACGAAGTAATTCGAGTGCAATCAGGCGCTCAAGGGGCGTTTTTGAAAGCCAATACATGGTTTCAGCACGAGGGTCTTCTTCACCCAAAGCGGTGACGCTCGTAATACGCCGATCCATTTTTTCCAAGTATGCTTTCATCCTACAAAGATCGATTTTTTTTTATTATAACCAAACAATCGCCAAAATGGCATTCCAATTAAACGATTCGGAATTGTTTGTTGGCATACCTTTGATCCGTTCCGAACAGCCTGTCTGAGCGAAACACCGTTAAATGGAACCTAAACCCGCTCCTCCATGGAAATAATCATCAGAAATGCAACCCCAGCCGATGCCGATGGTATTTTAGCCCTGTACAAAGCCACCGCCGAGGTGCCAGGTGGATTAGCGCGTACCAGCGAAGAAATTACACCCGCATACATTGGAAACAACCTAAACAATGCTTTGTCTACCGGAATTTGTTTGGTAGCAGAAACGCCCGACTCCCAATTGGTGGCCGAAATACACAGTTATAAGCTGGCGCCCGCTGCGTTCAAACATGTTTTGGGCGAGCTTACCATCGCGGTACACCCTGATTTTCAAGGACGCGGGCTAGGAAAGCGTATTTTTAAAGCCTTGCTGGAAGAAGTAACAATAAATCGGCCGGAAATAAAGCGGGTGGAATTGATTTGCCGCGAAAGCAATACCCGGGCGATCGGCCTGTACACATCCCTCGGCTTCCGGCAAGAAGGGCGTTTGGAAGGGCGTATTGAAAGCGTAACCGGCGGCGTGGAAGCCGATATTTTTATGGGCTGGCATCGCTCCTAAATTTCAGCGCAACAAGTATTTTTTTTACATAAAAAAGCGCGTTCGGTACAACATTTTTGTACCAAACGCGCAACTGCTGATTTAAAACTTCTTCATCTTTAAACCGCGCCTTCCCCTTGCAGGAAAGCAGCAATTTCTTGATGTCCGCCGCGCAATGCGTCCTGCAAAGGCGTGCCACCCCAGCGATCGAGGGGGCTAATATTTAATGCTCCTTGTTTATAATAATCTACCAAATACTGTACGACTTCCATTTTGCCTTCCGCTGCTGCCAAGTGCAGGGCGGTGCGGTTGTCGTAATCAGCCACACTGAGGTCAACGCCACGCGCATACAGTTTCATGATGTTGTCCAAATCGCCGTAACTCGCGGCAAAAATGAGTTCCATCATATAATCGGCCTGCACCTCGGTACGGCGTTTGCGCGGGTCCTTTTTGGTCGAATTTTGCACCAAACCGTCGTAAATGTGCAGTTTAAAGCGCTCTACCAATTTTTTACAAAATGCTACCCCGCGGTTGGTGTTGCCATATTCATCCAAACGCGGTGAATAAATACAAATACCCATCAGGTTGGGTACCACCACCATTAAGGCACCAGAAACACCACTCTTTGCGGGCAAACCAATTTGAAAAGCAAACTCGCCCGAATAATCGTACATACCACAAGAGTACATGACCGACAAGCAGTTACGCACGGTTTGGGTTTCATAAATGCGCTTGCCCGTGAGCGGATTAATGCCTGCGTTGGATAAAGTGGACGCCGCCAAAGCCATTTGCTCGGCATTGATTTCGATGGAGCAACACTGGAAATACAGCTCCAGTACATCTTGCACATCCACGGTGTCATTGTCCATAAATGCCTTGTTTTCGCGCATGAAATAGGCTAAGGCGTTGTTACGGTCGGCCGTGCGGCGCTCTCCGAGGAAAATTTCGGCGTTGAAGCGGGGTTTGCGGCCAAATTCGCGCTCTGCTTCGGTAGCATCTTCCTGGTTTTTCACGATCCCATGCGTGAGTGCGCGCCAATTCTCAATCACAAATTCCAGGCGCTTGTCCATGGTTTTGTGGCGTTGCACCAAGGAAGCGCACATAATGGCACCCGCATTAATGAGCGGATTGTGGGGCACCGCCACCGGATTGTTGGAAATATTGCTGCCTCCGTGCGCATCAGTATCCCCATTTCCGCGCAGTTTTAACTTCAACTCATTGAATGCCAGGCCACTAGGTTCCTTGTCCACATGTTGGTGCACTACTTCTTCACCCAGTTCTTCCAGTACCATGCAATAAGTAAGCGGCTTGGAGGTCGATTGCAGGCTAAAATCCAGCCCAAAATCGCCAATCGAAAAACGCTGGCCGCTGGTCGTACAAATAGAAATAGCGAATAAATCGGGGTCTACTTCCGCTAATTGTGGAATATAGGAGGCCACTTTCCCGCTTTTGTTTTTGCTTACTTCCTGGTATAAATCAGTAATTTCTTTGCAAAAATCTTCAAATTCCGGGATGGCCAAATCACCCACCAAGGCCTGGCGTACAATATTGGCACTGCCCACAATACGGCGGAAATCGTGGTAAGGAATGTACCGTTGTCCATTACTTTGCGTCGGAATTTGCTGCAACAACTGCAAAACCGGTTTCAGGCGGATGTCATTTTCTAAAATGCCCACTTTGTTGAGCCTTTGCAAAAACTGTTTTTCCGCCAATCCTTCGGCGCTGGTTACATTAAATGAATTGTAGATGGCCAAAAGTTCATCTTTTTCATGTTGCAGGTTAAATCCGTCCGTTTGGGCTTCTCCAGCGGCTTTTATTTTAGGTTCCCCTTCTTTTATAGTTAATTCCTGGTTCTTTTTCATGGTTGCGTGAATAGGTAAATGAATGAAACCCCCAGACCAAATGAATGGTCTGGGGGTAATTGCTTTATCAATAACGAATTTAACGCATAAACAACAACTCGCGGAAGTGTGGCAAACGCCATTCAGCATCGTCGATCAATGCCTCCAGGGTGTTGGCAGCTTCCCGGAGTGGCACAAACGTTGGGCGCACTTCATCGTGGAAACGCTTGGCTTTTACCACCAGGTCCGCTTCGTGTTCGGCGGCTTCTTTGGCGTGGTGCATGGCATGCAAACCTGTGCTTGCTTTTTCAATCGCAGCGGCTACTTCCTGTGCCAAAGTGCGAACACCGGCTGCACTTGCTTCCAAATCTAACTCTTTCAACCCTTTCGCCGCGCTGATCAATTTATTCAAATAGTTGATCGCCGATGGCAAAATATGGGTCGCAATAATTTCCTGGTAGCTCACTACTTCCATTTCAACGTCTTTCACAAAATAGTCGAGGAACGCATTTACGCGTGCTTCCAATTCTCTTTCGTTCAAAACCAATTGCTTGGCAAACA
>CAIVGO010000718.1 GCA_903905445.1 uncultured Bacteroidota bacterium | reverse complement strand
TGCGACTTCGTAAATATTATTAAAACCCGCCCCAAAGCGCAGTTTAAGTCGGTCGGCATACCCGCTTACGTTGTTGTGCACCAGGTCCAAACCGTAATTGACCCTTCGAAGTGATCGATTAAACTGTTTCCACCAGACATTGAAGTTGCGGTCGGAGAGTTCGAACACGGGAATGGGCAACACAAACCAGGTTTCAATCATTTTGATACGCAGTACCGCGTGATTTCCGGGCCGCCATTCCACAACCTGAATGTCCACGATGGTAAACAAATTGAGGTTGAGCAGGCGCAGGCTGTTGCGTTTCAGGGTTGCCTCCAAATCGGCGCGCAGGATCGAATCGCCTTGCCGGAATTCGAGGTCCCGGAACAGGAGCGCATTTTTAGTTTTACGGTTCCCTTCCAGCAGAATTGTATCAATATAGACATAATTGCTATCGGTTAAAGGCTGTTGTGCAACCGCAGGAATACACTGCAGCAAACAATAAACGAGCAAGACAAATGGCGAATTTTTCATGCTAAATTGGTACGGACAAACCCAAAAAATGACAAGGTTTACTGATTTTTATCCTGTTTTAAATGAATATTTTAAAATTTTGCCTTTATAAAGTGCAAAAAACGTGTAAAGTGCGCAATTTTTACGTATCTTGTACTACCTTTGGACAAAATGTTAATTTGCCGTCATGGACGATTTCATGCAGGACCCAGTTTTTTACTGGCTCGTTTGGGGAGTTTTTACAGTAGCAGGCATCATCATCGGATGGTCTTTGCGCGCTGCATTGCCTGAGCGAAACGTACGCAATACCCTTGAACGTACCGAGCAGGAAAAAAATACTTTGGCCCGGCTCTACACCCACTTGAAGCATCAACATGAGTTGCGCGAGGCGGATTTCAAGAAAGTAACGCTCGAATTGGGCACTATGCGACAACAATTCGCACAAATTGAATCCGATCAGTCCCGCCGACAAACCCAAGACCAATCGCTTGCCCTCCGTGCCGAGCGCGCCGAAGCCAACGCGGCCCAATATGCGCAAAAAGTGGCAGCCCTCGAGTTACTTACCCAACATTTAAATACACAAAATGATGCGCTCACTGCCGAATTAAATAAAATGCAGGAGGAATTAGAAGCCTGGCAACAGATTTATCAGGATTTCCAGCGCATGCAACAAAAAATGGCTTCGGTCGAACAGGCTGCTTCCAACCTCGAGTCGGAACGCGCACGCTTGCACCGCGAACTGGAGATTGCCCGCATCGAAATTGAAAACTTACAATTAGAACAACTTCAGGTACAACACAAAGCGCAACCTGCGCGCAAACAATCGGGTGCGCAAGCCGATCGTAAAGGTGGCCCCGCCGCGCCAGAGCACAAAGATGATTTGAAGATCATCAACGGGATTACGCCGTTTTCGGAGCAGCAGTTGTATGTATTGGGCATCTATACCTTTGAGCAGATCAGTAAATGGGACGACCAGGCGATTGTTGCTTTCGCCAAGGCGCTGAATATTAGTCCGGGCAAGATTTACCAGGAAGACTGGGTTGGGCAGGCACGGCATTTGGTGGCTAGTAACGGGTAAGTAGGCATTCATTGCACCTAAACAAACAGACAGTCTTCCCAGGGTTTTGCAACCACTTGATATCCAACAAACCCCGCTCGCGCGCGGTTCTACCGCGTGTGTCAATCATACGGGTTCTACCCGTGGGGCGGAGCCCCAATGATCGACACACGCGGT
>CAIVGO010000717.1 GCA_903905445.1 uncultured Bacteroidota bacterium | reverse complement strand
TTTTTAGCCTCATAAAAGGCATCTTCGTTTTCGGGGTTGTTCAATGCAGTGCGCAAACAGGTATATAGCCGAATGCCCGGGTTCGCTTGCAGGTCCGGGTGGTCTGGATTTAATGGAATAGGATCGCTAAGACTGGTTGCTTTTTGTTGTTTCGACAGTTGTTTAAAAACAGCTGCACTGCATTGCAAACGCAATTGACCGAGTACATAGGCCGTCTGACGGTCTGTTGCCATTTGTGCAAAAGGGACTTCCACCACCCGGTTTTTCAACGCAAGATGGTCAAATTTTTCTTTAAACAAATGGTGGCTCAATTGGTAAAACTGTTCATCGCGGTAAGGTGTGGCTAGTAAAGCCGTGTATGCTTCCTCCCAGGATCGTTCGAAGTCGGCATCCAGGCCCATACGCCGCAATGCTTTGCATAAATACAATTGCGGGTTGGGAGCATCGTCTTGCCAAGCCTGCCAGGCAAAAAAATCGCGCAATTGTTGCAAAAGCAGCGACATAATCAGGTTCATTTTGGCTTCCTGGTAAGGCGTGTTTGGATAAATGGCAGGCCAAACGATTTCCTTTTGCAGTTTTTCCGGTTTTTTCTCCAGGTGTTTATGGACATATTGAAAAAGCGCAACAAGGTCTTCCCGTTGGTTAAAAAAGGGCGAGCTGAGCCATTTTTGGAACATATTGCGGTCCTTGGTGCTCAAAGTTGCAATATTTTTAAGGAGCGTACTGTGGCGCATTTGTTTAAATTTTATACAAAAAAACGGTTTATTCAATTGATATACAAATGTTTAAAAGAAAATAATTTTATAGAAACGGTTAAATTTGTACTTGGATACGGGTTGCAGCACAACGACATTTGTTGAAAAAATAAGCAGTCACATGAAGAACATCCTTTTTATCCCGTATTGCATTGTGCTTTCCTTAATGATCTTGTGTGTTACGGCCTTGCATGGTCAGGGTTGGGTACGCTGGAACACCTTTAATAATATAGCAGAAATGGTTCCGCATCCGGACGGTGGCCTTTTGATTGCGGATACAAAAAATCAGGGAATTGGTCTTACGCCTTACGTGGTGATCGCGCATGTGGATGCAGCGGGGAGCATTGTTTCGGAACATATCCTGATGGATTCCGTAATTGCCACCGATCTGATCGTAAGCGACCAAGGATTGCCGCAGGTAATTGTTTACAATGAAAACACCGCCACCTATTTATTTACCCCGTTGCTTTGGAACGGGCAGGCGAGTAGTGCGGGTTTCCAGATTGCGAATTATTATGGAGCAAATATCCAAATAGCAGCCTTTCCGGGGGGCGGGTTCATTGGCGAATGGATGGATCAGGTAAATATTGCCACACCACCCGCTGTTTTGTCGCTTAAGCGCTTTGATACCAGTGGGAATTTGCTTTGGCAATTTCCAATTGATTCGTTACCAAGCAATTTTACATTTACAAATTATGGATTATCTGTTAATAGCCTGGGTCAAACGATTGCAGGTATTAAAACAGGCACAGTACAAAACCCGGAATACCATCTTACGATACTGGATGCCAATGGGGATTCGCTTTGGTATCGTTCGGACATCGTTCCCATTATCGTGGGAGTTACGGCCGACGATCAGTTTTTTTACATTACCGCTGAGCCAAGTCCGATTAATGATTACGTGTTGCATAAGGTAAATGCTTCAGGGTCAATTATTTGGGAACAAGTATTAACCGATTTAAGCGCAAATATTGCACAAGGCGATTATTTTTCCACACCTGGTGGCGGATTGGTGTTTGGCGGGAATGGATTTGCGCTTGGTGTAAGCAGTCCATTGTTGTTTGTGCGCACTTTGGATGCTTCGGGCAATTTGGTGAAGGAGATACGGCACACCCTGCCTGGTTTTTCGGGAAATTTTATCACGGTCAGAAACCTGTGCCAGGCGCCCAATGGCGGTTTTTACATGTC
>CAIVGO010000716.1 GCA_903905445.1 uncultured Bacteroidota bacterium | reverse complement strand
TTAACTTTAAGCAAGGTATCAGAGGAGTTTTATCCTGGGAAATCTTTTGAAAAGCCGAAAATTTATTCGAATAATAATAAACTTGAAGATAAAAACATCTTGTTTTCTTATATATCAATTTTAAACAATACAAAACTTTGTTACATTAATTTTGAACAACCCAATTCTTCATTGTACAGTTTCAATATAGTAATTAACCAACCATTTTATGAAGATCTTCAGTTTAAATTGTATTCTGGGTCAGGTAACTTTTATAAGGAACCTAACTTCAGTGAACCAAGATTCGATAAAACCAATTCAGAATTATTCACATTTTTTCCAAATCCAACATCTAATAGCATAATTATACATTTGGACAATTTTGAGAACCTAGACCATAAAGCAACCATCTACAATCCCGATGGATTCATAACTTCAGATTTCACGTTGTCTCCTGGTGAAAACTACTTAGATATTAGCAATTTAAGACCTGGAATTTACTTTTGCAGAATCGACGGCATCAATGACAACCAACCATTTAAAATTGTTAAAATGGAATAATGCAATTACAACAAACCACATTAACCTAATCAACAATTAAATTTTGAGACAAAATACAAATTAACGTATTTTTGTTTTAAAAAATTATCATCAAAAAAATCATCATGCAAAACAGAACTTTACTCCTTCTGCTTATATTAAGTTTAAGATTAAATGCGCAATGGGCAAACTTCACCCCAAGTTTTGGGGACACCATAGGAGTTAAAGCCATTGATGTCGTAAACGAAAACACCGTTTGGTCCGCTGGTTATCGTGTGCTTATTAAATACAATGGCTATGGAACTCCAGAAACGGATTCCGCATTTATTGGTGTGACAAAAAATGGCGGCTTGAATTGGGAGACAAATCATTTACCGATTGGAAGTCTTCCTTTAATTACTTCTATTTCCGCATTGGACGAAAACAATTGCTTTATAGCAGGGTACTCAAAGCCAACACAATCATTTGTTCTAAAAACAGAAGATGGTGGGCATAGTTTTACATCTGCATATTCACCTGATTTTGGATTAGGGAACAATTTTGTTAATTATATTCATTTTTTTGATCCCAATCAAGGAGTTGTTATGGCTGATCCAAAAAATGGCGAGTTTTTAATTTTTGTAACTTCCAATGGTGGAAATGATTGGACAAAAGTGCACCCAGATAGTATTCCTAATCCCATTCCAGGAGAATTTGCCTATACAGGAGAATCACTTGGCAATTTCGTTTGGTTTGGTACCAGTGAAGGAAGGGTATATCGTAGTTCGAACAAAGGCCGATCCTGGCAGGTTTTCCCAAGTCCATTAAATTTTATATACAATATTAATTTCTCGGACGCATTACATGGAATTAGCTCCTTCGGGTATATAGCACAAGAGATTTTACCCGTAGAGATGATCATAACAAACGATGGTGGTGAAACATGGAGTGTATTGGATTATTCGGCAATAGGCGACTCCACCGCAGTATTCGGCTTTGAATACATCCCCAACAGTCCCTATATTCTGCTCACGACCTGCAAAGGAAGTATAACCGACGGCTATTTTGCTACCTGGGTCAGCCCGGACCGCGGAATCACCTGGCAACAAATCAGTACTGGAGAAAATATCCACTGGCCCACCTTCATCAGCCCCACCATTGGCTGGGGCGGAGAAGGGCAGCAATTTTCCCACAAAACC
>CAIVGO010000715.1 GCA_903905445.1 uncultured Bacteroidota bacterium | reverse complement strand
GCAAAATCTTCTTCCAGCACCACCTGACCTTGTTGGTTGCTCAGGGTAATATGGATCGGACCAGCATTGCGCACCGCAAATTGAAGTACAATCTGGTTCAAAAATGGATTGGGAAACAAAGAAAGGTTGATGATTGCGTCATTGGCCAACTGGTTGACTCCTGTAGTTGCATTGGCGAACGGCGCCAGGGGTGGGTAAGTACCAGCCACAGAAACGGTGCCGGCATCCAGGTGCCGTGATCCTTTTTGGGTGCCCCAGCTTGGACTAACGGAAGATGTATAAGTTTTATTTGTAATGTCCGAAACAAACACGTAATCGGCTTGGGTCCTTTCGGGGGTAATATTCAGGATGAAGTATCCGTGTTGTTGCAAATCGACAAACTTGACATGGGGATTGAGGGTTTGCACGAATGCAGGGGTTACCGTCAGGCCGCCATTGGAAGAGGTGATGCTGGTGGTTACAAACTCTACCGCAGCAGAATTCGCGCCACTTGCGGGCACATAGTTGGGCAAGGGCAGGTCGTTGGCCCAGGCCGTGTGGATATCACCCGTGAGCACGATGGCATTGTCGATGTTTTCCTGAATTAAAAGGTCGTACAGGCGCTTGCGTTGGGCGGGGTAGCCATCCCACTGATCGGGATTGAGGACGTTGCCAAATGCAGTAAGGGGGGCCATCATTACTTGCTGACCCAGGATGTTCCATTGGGCAGTGCTGGTTTTTAGTCCGTTAGTTAACCAATTGAATTGGGTCGTACTAATCAGGGTGCGGTTGGTATCGTTGGTGGCCGGGTCGCCTGCTGCGAGTTGTTCGTTGCGGCCTTCCAGGCGGGTATCGAGCATGTGTAATTCGGCCAGATCGCCGAATTGGAATTTTCGGTAAATTTCATCATCGGCAACCGCGTTTTCGCGAATCGGCATCCACTCTACATAGGCTTGTTTGCCAGCCGCTTTGCGGTCGCTCCAAAGGCCTTCTGTGGCGGGTGTGTGGTTTTGTGCCCCATCCGTCCAGGCATTATTGGCGGTTTCATGGTCGTCCCAAACGGCAATCATCGGCAGTTGCTGTTGAAGCAGGCGCAAATCGGGGTCTAATTTGTACAAAGAATGTCGTAGGCGATAGTCAGAAACCGTAATGATTTCGTTGGCGGGTTCGTGGTTGCGATCGGCCAAAGCAGAAGTTGCGGCGTATTCGTAGATGTAATCGCCCAAATGCAGCACAACATCGACAGTATTGCGCAATGCCAGGTCGCGGTAAGCGTGGTAATACCCGTTCTGATAATCGGAACAGGACATGACGCCCATGCGCAACTGATTTAAAGCACCGGTTGGCAAGGTTTTGGTACGTCCGATTAACGATTTATGCCCTTGATATTCAAACTGATAGTAGTACCAGCTGCCAGGGAGCAGGTTGCTGGCATCTACTTTTACGGTATAATCGCGGGCTGCACTGGTACCAGCCACACCACTATTGATCACATTGTTGAACAGCGTATCTGTTGCAATTTTCCAGTTTACTTGCAGGGTATCCAAGGGGCTATCAAGCGTGATGCGGGTCCAAAGAATCACCCTGGTTTGCAAGGGGTCGCCAGAGGCAACGCCATGGTAAAAAGGGGCCAAGGTGCTATCAGGCATCGAACGCAGGTTTTGTGCGGTAGCCGATTGCAGGATAAATGCAAGTAAAACAGTAAAAAAGACCGTGTTTTTCATCGTTATTGGCAATAAAAGGGTGATACTTCACAATAGATTTGCGAAGATGCCAATAAACTTACGGACTACCTGTAAAGCGAATGTGAAGTTTTGTGGTGCAGGGGTTTATTTTTGCATCACCAGCATGTCCACATTCCACAAACCTTCATCGCCCCATTCATAACAAATGACGCCAACTTGCAAGCCGGTATCCTTGCCGCTTTCATCCAGGATGTCCCAAATCTCCGCGTGCAAGCCGATCACTTTTTTAGGTTGGGTGCGCACCAATTTGAAATCTTCTGGTACGTATTCTTTGAACAATCCGCCCAAATCAAGTGCCCAATTTACGGCGTCATCTGCGTTCAAGCCGTCTACCAGGTTATTGCAAATCCAATATTTGCCATTGTCACCCAACAGGATGGTAGACGATTTAGCAACACTAACGGGCAACATGCAGCGCAAGTAAGCAGGATTGGTTTCGAGGGGCTTTCCCCGAATAGATTGGAATCCATTTGCCTTTGCACTAATTTGCTTCGAAATGGAGGCGAAAAAACGATTGTGTTCATTTTCCGGCCAGGTGGTCGGAAAAGCCAAGTGGGCGAATGGCGTGAAGTTAGTAGGTAGTTTAAACAGGTCGGAGCCTTCCCATTCGGTGCCGGGCAGGTTGGATGCTACGACCAATTTGTTATCAAATGCCCAGGCAATTACCATGGTGCTATCGTTCATACTCAGAATCCACTGGTCGGATTCACCGGGATAATTTGCTGGACCTAACATTTCAAATGCGGCTTCCCGGCGGATGCGATCGTCTGAAAATTCGACAACAAACTCATATAAGGGGAGGTTGCCATCGGCATCAAAAAAGTAGGTAATATTGGCTAAGCCAGCCTGATTGATGGAGTCGATCGCCTCGGTTCGGAATCCGCGAGAACGGTCGATGTATAAATTTTTGGTCGTATTGGAAAGCAATTCCTTTTCGGAAAGGCCGATTGTAACACCATCGAGGTTGGTTGCTACGATATTGATCGTTTCTGATACGTTAATCTGGGGTTGGCCAGGCAATAAAGCCATTACCAACCAGGTAAGTGGAAAGTTCATGAAGCGGATATTAAATGTGAGAAGTACTGAAAAAAAAGTAGTACAAAAATACTGTTTAAAATATTGCCTACCGTTTTTTCTTGAATATCGTCCGCTATCTGTCAATTTTTGCGCTTTTTATAGTTGGCACTCAATTTGTCCTAAAAAACTATGACCTTAGTGCGTTGCACTTTTTAATTTAAAAACTTAACCTGCATTGACTAAAGATATAATTAGCAATTTGGATACGCAAATTTATGATTTTCAGGAGTTGAATTTGCCTCAACACTTTGGAAAGAATGATTTGGCGACTTATTCGCAGGATTTGCGCGGGCGATTTGTTACCCTCAATGCGGTATTTTCCCGCCTGATGGGAGCCAGCACGGAGCAAATATTGCAAACTGGAGGTTTTGCCTCCTTTTGTCTGCCAGAAGACGTAGAGCGGGTTAATATTCATTTTCAACGTGCCTGCGACGGGATCCCGCAGCACCTTGAATCTGTTGGCTTAGTGAGCATTACGGGCAAGCGCTTGTTTGTAGAATTGACCAACTTGCCGATTATTGCCGACGGCAAAGTAAGCGGCATTTATGGCATTGTAAAAGATGTCACGGAGCGTATGGCGGCCGAAGTAGCTTTAAAGGAAAAAAGTTCGTTGAACCAGCAAATCCAAAAAATGGCGCATCTGGGCAACTGGACATGGGATGTTCAGTTAAACCAAGTGGTATGGTCAGACGAACTTTACAATATATATGGCTTAGATAAAAACAGTTTTAAAGCTACTTTTGAAGGCTATTTGGAACTTTTACACCCCGAAGATCGGGCCGCTACTCAACAAACCATCATCCAAGCGCTACATTTACAACAAGATGTAATGTTTGAAGAGCGGATTGTACGCCCAACCGGTGAAATGCGGTATTTGCAATCTTGGGCATCCGTTACCGTAGATACGAAAGGGATGCCGGTCAAGATGTTTGGGGCCTGTTTAGATATTACCGGACGAAAAAAGTCGGAAAGTGAACGCCTGGCCCTGATTGAGGAACTTACCAAGACGAATAAAGACCTAAAGCAATTCTCGTATATCACTTCCCACAACCTGCGGGGACCTGTCACCAACTTGATCGCGATGGTTGATTTGATTGAGACAGCCCAAATTGAGGATGCTCGGACCCTAAAATTGATTCAGGGCTTTAAAGCATCGACGCATCAATTGAATGACACCCTGAATGACCTGATCAATATCTTGATTGTAAAAAGTAATACAAATTTGGAAATGACAAATTTGACTTTCAGCAAGGTTTTCGAAAAGGTTGTACAATCCATCCAGTCTATAATTGATGGCGCACACGTAGCCATAAAGACTGATTTTAGTGCAAAGCAAACGGTAGATTTTAATAGCGCCTACATGGATAGTATTTTATTAAATTTACTCACCAATGCGATTAAATATGCGCACCCTCATCGTCCATTAGAAATAACCGTTTATTCAAAAGTTGCGGAAGGTAAAACGCAGCTTGTTTTTGCGGATAATGGATTGGGTATGAACATGGCAAAAGTAAAAGATCG
>CAIVGO010000714.1 GCA_903905445.1 uncultured Bacteroidota bacterium | reverse complement strand
CGTGATGAGCTGTTCGCTGCCATTTTCTCCGTCGACAAGCGCGGTAACTAACGGCTAGTGCTCGCGCTCTCGTGCAGGGGCACTGCGTCGACGCTGCTTCGTGTGCGTGTGTGTGCGTGTCCGTGTGTGTGTATGTGTGCGTGTGATTGTGCGTGCGTGTGTGCGTGTGCGTGTGCGTGTGCGTATGTGTGTGTGCAGGGCGCACTGTGCCCTACTTCCAGCTCGTATCCATGCTGAAGGCCGAAGCGTGAGGGCGCGCGGCCCCTGTTGGTTGTTACACAAACGCGCATGCATTCACACACCGGTTCTGTTTACTTGTCCATTGCCCGTGCTCGCGGGCCCTCCCACGGTCATCAAACTGATGCGTGCGCTGTCGGAAAGCACGGGTACGACCTGTGCCGACAAAAAGTGGCACAAAAGGGCAAAAACTACAATCGGTAAATATTTCATGTCGATACGATCCTTGCAGGCCCAAAGCCTAAAAACAATGGCGGCAAAACTAGTTTATTGCACTTTAAGTTGTTGTCCGATTTTTATGCCATCATCGCCCAAACGGTTCATTTGTTTGAGTTTGGCCACGGTGGTGTTATATTTTCTGGACAAACTGTACAAGGTATCCCCTTTCACCACGGTGTGGTAACCCGGTTTTGCGGTGTTGTTGGTCGTTGTGCTCGGTTTGTATGGACTCGGATCCGTTTTTTGGGTATCCTGTTTCGGGTAGCCGGTTCCAGTAGTGGAGGGCTTGCCGGGCGTGGTGGTGCCTGGTTTTACAGGTGGTTTGGCATCGGGTTTGGTTTTGTCATTATCTGGTTTGGTAGAACCTTCGCCTTCAATGTCAAAATCGAGGTCTTCACTGGGCGTCATTTTAGTGGGCTGGGTGTTTGTACCTGGTTTGTTGGGTGTTCCCGTGGAGCCACTTTGCTGGCCATCCTGTACGGGTTCTTTGATTTTTACATAATCGCCTCTTTTGCGGCTGCCGCGGAGGATAACTTTTTCGCCTACTGCGGGCTCTTGTCCGGCTTGCAACCCGTTCATTTCGCGCAACTTATCCATTTTTACCCCGTATTGTTGCGAAATTTCGAACATCGTTTGGCCTTCGCGGACATAATGCTCGGAAGCGCGGCCGCCAAATTTGTCTTTTTTAGGTTGCATGTAGATGCGGGTGCCCGGGCGCAGGCGTACGCGCGGCGGATAACCATGGTCGTTAAAATCAACCACCTTATCGGAGTTCATGCGGTAGGCGCGGGCTACATCTTCGAGGGTTTCGCCGTCTTTGGTCAATACCACTTTCACATCATTTACCCGTCCAATGCGGGAGCCCAGGGGTGCGGGTTCGGTAGCGCCGGACGTATTGGTAATAACCGGTGTTTCGGTCGTAGGCGGTGCGCCAGGTTGCACGACCTTGCCGGGCTGGTCGTATTCGTACAATTTATAGCGTTCAATTAACTCAATGAGTTGATTTGCATACGTCGGGGAGGTGGCATAACCGGCAGATTGCAAGCCGCGCGCCCAGCCTTTGTAGTCGGTGCGATCCAGGTTGAACAAAAAGCCATAGCGGTTGTGTTTTTTGGGATCGCGCAGGAACTGGCCGTGGTCGAGAAAACTTTCTTCCACCGATTCGTATTTGCGGAAGCAGGATTCTTTCAGGTTGCCATCGGCATCATAGTCATCGTCTTTTTTATAAAAGGACTTGCCCCTCCAGTCGTTGCCGCATTTTACCCCAAAATGGTTGTTGGCCATTTTAGCGACTTCGCTTTGTCCGGCGTTGCTTTCAAGGATCCCTTGTGCCAAAATGATGCTGGCAGGGACACCGCCGCGGCCCATTTCGAGCTGTGCAGCGCCGCGATATTGGGCAACATAATCCAATTGGGCATTGCCCGTTGGTTTAAAGTCCGCATTGGAGGACGTCAATTCTCCTTTTGCAGATGTTTTTTTAAACGTGCTGCATGCAGACAGCAAGCTTAAACTAAGGATAAGAACAGGGAGTACGTATTTCATTTTGCTGTTTATTTGGTGTAAAAATCCTAGGAAGCGGTAAAGTTAATCCGATGACAATAGATTTGTTACTGTTTTTGTCGTTTTACTCCCCACCGCAACAAGTCTAATAAACGACCATCTTTAAAATCTATTTTTATCACAGGGCTTCGGATTAAAGATTCAACCAAAAAACGGCTTTTAATACGAGGGCTTTATTCTTTGGGGCTAAAAAACGAATGGGCGAATTGGGGGCAGTAGCGGCATACGAATTGTCGGTGTACACCAAAAACAAGTCGGAAACCGGGGCAAAACGCCATTGTAAACGCGTGTTTATATTGAAATTATTCGCCTGCGTATTGTATTGAAAAAAAGCGCTAAAAAACAGTTTTTTGGTAAATGAAAGCTCTGCACGCGGCCCAATCAGCCAAAAATCGCTGGAGGCATAGGGCTTGGGCAATCGAATGCGGTTGTAATTGTACCCCAGGGCAAATACGCCATAGGGCTGCCAGCGGTACGACAAACTCCCATCTACATTCAACAAACTCCCATTAAAAAACGAACCGGCACTAAAGTCGAAGGTACCCTGCAAATTATAACTGCTGCTGCTGTAATAGCTGCCGCGCACGCCATTGTACGTGTAGCCATTTAAGCCAGGCAATGGTTGGGTATCGGTTTCGTCCTGGTTGGTAGGGTCAAAATCTTCAAAAAGGTAGGTGTAGGAGTTATAAACGCCCAAATTCAAGCCCGATTGGTTTTTAAACTCCACATTGCTGAATAAAAACACATCGCGGTCGGTTTCTTGAAAGTCCAGGCTGTAAGTAAGGTTTCCGTCGATGCCAAAGCCCCAGGTATTTACGGAGGTATTGCCTGGATAAAAACGGATGCTCATGCCGGGGTATAAATTTTGGACGCCCTTCCGTTGAATAAAGCCTGCATCAGAAGTGAAGTTACTATCGACCAATAAATAAGCAAAATTGGCGCTAAAATACCGGTCATTGTAGGATAAAAAACTCGCCAGGGTGCCGCCCCGCTTTTTCGGATCGGGTGAAAAAGACCGGTGGTAATACCATTCGCCTTCCCAGCGGTTGTCTTCAGAGTACAAATCATACTCAATGCCTGCGATGCGGTTCCAGGGTTCGAATCCCGATTTTTGTTCGGAAGACAACCCATTGAGCAGGTTTTCTTTATCCATTATGATCGCGCCAATATAACTGCGGCTGCCCACTTTTCTTTGCACGGTTGCGACCGCAAAATT
>CAIVGO010000713.1 GCA_903905445.1 uncultured Bacteroidota bacterium | reverse complement strand
GGCGGCAATACCATGAATTTGACGGTCACCTGGTACAGCAGCGATGAATTGAGCGGGTTTACGCGCAGTGCGTGTTATGTTTCCCACCATGATGGCACGCAATGGAACCCGACCACATCGGCAGCAGCCAGCGGTTCCGGTTCCGGGCCGTTTACGCGTACCCGCACGGGGCAGACGAGTTTTTCGCCCTTTGCAGTGGGGAGCAATGGCGCTTTGCCGGTGGAGTTGATTGGTTTTACGGCGGTTAAACGCGATCAGGCGGTTCAATTAGACTGGAAAACGGCGACCGAACAAGACAATGCCTATTTTGAAGTAGAACGCTCGGTGGATGGATTACAATTTGAAGTCCTGGGCAAGGTAGCGGGTGCGGGAAATAGTACGTCCATTCAGCAGTATCAGTTTGTGGATGTGGCGCCGGTTGCGGGGGATAATTTTTATCGGTTGCGGCAGGTGGATTTTGATGGGGGGGAGGAGTATAGTAAAGTTGTTTATGTGCGGACGGGGGGTAAATCATCCGTTAAATTATCGCCAGTTCCAGTATCAGATCGTCTATTGGTAACAGTTCAAGGAATTCCTGTAGCAGAAAGCGTGTGGTTTGTTTTTGATCTGCTGGGCAATTTGATTGTTTCTGGTACCTTAGGCGAAGGACAGGTTTCATACGAAATAGATATGCAGGCCTTACCTGCGGGTGTTTATTTGTTCCAACTGATCAACGGGCAGGAAAAAGATGCTTTGATGTTTGTACGGGAATAAGTTGTTATAAGTGTAAGATTGTCAATTGTTTGCAAAAAAGTGCACTTTGTGTTTATTAACATAAGGATAAAGTAGCGTAACCGATTACCCATTTTGTAGGCTGTACTTTTGCCTAGGTTAACTTGCAGGTATTACATAATGTATGTATTAAAGCAAGTGATCGACAAGACAAACAAACACTATGAAAGGCACTCTCCTGCGCACTGCGTATCAAATCCTTATTTTATTCATGTTTTGCCATGTTGTTCATGGGCAAAACGCAGCTGAATCTGGCGATATCATATTTACCTACATAAACTCGGATGGTGATGGGTTTGAATTCATGACCTTAAAGCGATTAAACCTATCGGCTGTTAAATTTACAGATTGTGGGCTTTGTTCCGGCCAGAATTTTAGAAATACAGAAACCTCTAACATTACGACGAATGCAGCATCTTGGACAGATGTACCGGCAGGAACTTTTATCCGAGTTTCTATGGATAATTCTGGTAGTGGCGATTTAAACTCAATTGATGGTATACTAGCTTCAGTAGGGAACCAAGGAAACTTAAACGCGCAGGATGGAGAGTCGGTTATTGGCTACACTGGAACCATGAACTCGGGGCAGTGTACTGGGACGGGTTACAATACCTTAATTTCAGGAATTATGAATAATAACGACTGGAATGCAGGGGCTGGTGCAAGTAATCAATCCAGGGCACCAGGTTCAGCAACTGATTTTACTTCAGGAAATGGAAGCAATAATCAATTTGATTCTTGGCATTTTAATGGAAGCATCATTGGCGACCCAAGTACTTTGGCCTCTGGAGGTTCAAATGGAATCTTGAATGCTTCATTTTGGACAGCATCTACTACTGGGACCGCTTTTATGGGGGGGGATTTGAATTTGAAAGATATCAAATTTCATGAATCAAATTATGCTGGTGGGGCAATTGGGGTTACAGTATTGAATACTACCAGTATTCGGATTGATGCTTCCGGGCTGTCTTTTGATGGAACGGATGATGATTCGCGATATATTATAGTAATTCGGTCTGGTGCACAACCTAACGGACCTGTGGATCGCTACACTTGTTATACAGGCGTTACGGGTAACTTTAATACGACGCCAAGTGTCGTGATCAGCGCAACGACCAATTCGACCAACGCTTGTGCCTCTGCAACAGCAGGCGTTGGCAAGGTAGTTTATTTCAATTATAACCTTCCGTCTGCCTTAACCATTACCAACCTGTCCTCCACCCAAACTTATAATATAGCGGTGTATGCTGTTAATGGTAATGGCTATACGGCCAATATGAGCACATCACCCGCTACTTTAATAAGCGTTTCTCTACCCATTGAATTGCTCAGTTTTACCGGGAACAAAGTGGATAAAACGGTAAAACTACACTGGTCCACTGCTACAGAACGTCAAAACGCATGGTTTGAAGTAGAACGCGCCGAAGATGGAATCGCATTTTCAGCGATTGGTAAGGTTAAAGGCGCTGGCGATTCTCAATCCACCCTAGATTATGAACTGATGGATGCTGCGCCCAAGCCTGGCACCAACTACTACCGCCTGAAACAAACCGACTTCGATGGCCAATTCACCTACAGCCCCGTAGTTACCGTACAATTCGATGGCCTCGGCGGTGGATTTCGTTTGTTCCCGATACCCGTAAAAGACCAGTTGCAATTGCAACTCGACGAACCGGATGCCTTTGAAAGCCAATGGATGGTGTATAATGCGCTGGGCCAGTTGGTGTTATCGGGCATTTTGCCAGAAGAGCAAAGCAGCCTTGATTTGAATGTAAGTGATCTTGCGCCGGGCATGTACTGGTTGCAGCGTACATCTGGTCGCGCGCGCAGTAGCCGGAT
>CAIVGO010000712.1 GCA_903905445.1 uncultured Bacteroidota bacterium | reverse complement strand
GGCTGGATTGCGGTTGATGGGATAATTGGTTGCCACATCGACGTTGCGCCGATTGGTAAGGAGCCAGGCATCCAACAGCGCGAAAGCCTGTTTGCGGTCGGTATTCCAACCCCATTGCGCCGATCCCAGGATCAATTCGAATGGTTGGTTCATGCTTTTTTGCGTTTTTTGAGTTGCACCATCGCCCGAATATATTGCTTGGCCAATCGGGGAATATTTACCTTACTTGCGGTGGTATCATCGGTCCATTTTACGGGCAACTCGCACATTTTCAAGCCCTTCCATTCGGCGATTGCCAGCAATTCGGTGCTAAAAAACCAGCCATTGTTCACAGCGCCGCCTTCCATCAACGGTGCCAACTGATCGCGCTTGAGCCATTTAAAACCGCACATACCATCAGAAAAACGGGTGCCCAAGTACATTTTTAGCATCCGATTGAATACCCGGGAAGTAATTTCGCGTACCAAGGTCCGGTTATACACTTTTGATTTTCGATGCAAGCGGGTGCCGTACACCAAATCGTAGCCTTCGGTGGCCAGGGCGTGGTAAGCTTGTATAAAATGCTGTAAATCAGTTGCTAAATCCAAATCCATATACCCGACAATATCCGCTTTGCTTTGGGTCCAGGATGTTTTGAGGGCTAAGCCCACGCCTTTTTCCGGTACACGCACCAATTTTACGGCATCTAATTCATCTTCTAATGCTGCTGCAATATGCCGGGTGTTATCGGTGCTGCCATTGTCGGCAATGATGATGCGCCACTGAGCAGCATCTGGAAAGTGGTTTTCCAGAAAATCATGCACGATGCGCACCTGCTGGTCCAGGGTAGCCTCTTCATTCAGTACAGGAATCGTCACCTCAAAAGTCATCATAAGCGGTTCTAATTTCAAAAAATACCAATAGGTCGGCAAAAATACCGGATTCACGGAAGCCCCGGTTAAAAGTGCTGGAAAATGTTTTTCAGCAAGGTGATGATTTAATTTATCGGTTGTTTTCCATTACTTTGTCCGAAATTCCGGGATTGTCGACGACGATTTTGGGTACAACAGCGCTTTCCCCTTCATTTTTGACCCATCCAAGCATTTCAACTGTTATGAGCGATTTTTTAAAAAAATTCAAATCGGTATTTATTGTGGAGGATCCCACGGGCGGCAATTCCGAAACGACCGCAAAGACCTCCCAGGATACCACCACACCCGCCTCCACCGCACCCGTGAAAGTGCAAGCGCCTGCGGCAAATGCTACAGGTTCCGTCAGTAACAAATTTGTAGAAATTTTGTCTGCTGCGCTCGAAAAAAACAATCCGGAAGGCTTTGATTATTTTGAATTCCGCCAGTCGCTCATCAACCTGGCAAAAATGCCGATGGATGAAACCACCCGTTTTCAATCGGCATACGCGATGGCGCAAACCATGGGCGTTACGGCGGCAAAACTGACCGAATCGGCGCAATATTACCTGAATGTGCTGATTGCCGAACAAAGCAAGTTTGCCGAAGCCCATGCGCAACAACGCACAAAATTGATTGGAAGCAGGGAAGATGACATTAAAAACCTCGACCAAACCATTTTACAAAAAGCGGAACAGATCAAAAAACTGACCGAAGAAATAGAGGCGCACCGCAAACAAGCCGAACAAATCAAATCGGAGGTAAGCGAAAGCACCATCAAAATTGAAAATACCAAAGCCGATTTTGAGGCGACCTTTTCCTCTGTGTATCAACAAATCGACACAGATTTGAAAAAAATGCAGGAGTACCTGAAGTAGTACTGCAGCTCGATCATCACCTAAATGCTGTTCTTATGAATGACCTATTGAAAAACCCACTAGCCCTTTTTGTAGCGGGTATCCTTGCCCTTTGGTTGGCTTTTAAGTTGCTGAAAGTATTTTTAAGCCTTTTTTGGATCTTTGTGATCGTTTTCATCGTGCTGTTTGTTTCCAACGAGCGTTTTAGAAGCGCAGTTCAGGCGATTTTCACAGGTCTTTTTAACCGGTAAATTTTACCTTTGCTTTCAAATTTCCATCTCAACAATTCGAAAATTCTCTCACGTACTATGAGCACAGAACTTCAACCGATCAAACCTAAAAATTTTTGGGAACGTCCGGAAGGTGTAACCGGCGGCCTTTTTATGGCAGCCCTTTTATTAGGCGGTGGCTTTTTGCTGTACCAAGCCTTGCCTACCCTCATTATTTTGGCCGAAAACACCCTGTACCTGGCAGGCATGCTGGCTGCTTTAGCGGCGATTGTATATATTGTGTTGGATCCTAAAATGCGCAACCTGGTTTGGTATGTGTACAAATCCATCATGCGCTGGGTTACCGGCATTTTTGTGCAAATTGACCCAATTGGTATCCTGAAAAGTTACATCGACTCTTTAAAGGACAACCTAAGTTCGATGAACACCCAAATCAGCAGCCTTAAAGGCCAGATGTACAAACTGGGTGAAATGATCAAACAAAACCAGAAGGACATTCAGAACAACCTGGGCCTTGCCAACCGCGCCAAAGAAACGGGCAAAGAGGCCATTATGGTGTTGAAAGCCCGCAAAGCCGGTCGTTTGAAGGATTCTAATATGAAATTGGAAGACCTGTACAAACGGATGGAAGTGCTGTACCGCGTTTTGGTAAAAATGTATGAAAACTCCGAGATCATGCTCGAAGATATTCAGGATCAGGTGGTTGTGAAAGAGCAAGAGTACAAGGCCATCAAAGCCAGCCACAGTGCTATTCGCTCCGCCATGAACATCCTGAGCGGCAATTCTGACAAAAAGTACATGTACGATATGGCCCTCGAAGCCATGGCGGAAGATGTAGGCCAAAAAGTAGGTGAAATGGAGCGCTTTATGGATATGTCCAAGAATTTCATGGACTCTATCGACCTTCAAAATGGCGTATTCGAAGAAGAAGGTCTTCAAATGCTCGATCAATGGGAAAAAGAAGGTGTTTCTTTCTTATTGGGTGGCGATAAAAACAAAATCATCGCAAAAGCCAATAATACCTCCGATGTACTGGATTTGAACGCACCGCAAGCGATGCCTAGTAAGGCAGATCGGGGCGGCAATCAGTATGATTCGTTTTTTAGTGAATGATGAGTGATGAGTGAGGAGTGAGGAGTTGGGTGTTTCAATCATGATTTTTGTTGAAACAAACTCTGTTATTATAAAAAATGGGCTTGTAACTTATTGGTTACAAGCCCATTTTCTTACTTTTATCCAACTCCTCACTTATCACTCCTCACTCATCACTCCTCACTCCTCACTCCTCACTAAAAAAACTCAATTTCCGTCCAACAAATTACCCAATCCGCCCAAAATGCTGCCTTCGTCTTTACCTTTGTAGGTGCCGTATTGCATGATTTTTGCCGCCAGACGGCTTACAGGCAAAGATTGAAGCCACACTTTACCAGGACCGCGGAGTTGCGCGAAAAAGAGACCTTCGCCGCCAAAAACCATATTTTTGATGCCTTTGATAAATTGTATATCGTAGCTTACACGACTCGTGAAACCAACAATACAGCCAGTATCTACACGCAGGGTTTCGCCTACGCCAAGTTCGCGTTCCAGGATATAACCGCCTGCATGTACGAATGCCATGCCGTCGCCTTCCAGTTTTTGCATGATAAAACCTTCGCCGCCAAATAGGCCGGTGCCTAATTTGCGTTGAAACTCAATGCCTACTTGCACGCCTTTAGCCGCGCAGAGGAATGCATCTTTTTGGCAAATCACCTTGCCGTCAAATTGAGACAAGTCCAATGGAACAATTTTACCTGCATAAGGCGCCGCGAACGTAACGCGTTGTTTGCCAGGAACTACATTCGTAAACGTGGTAATAAACAAGCTTTCACCGGTCAGCAAACGTTTTCCGGCGGTCATTAATTTACCGAAAAAACCGTCGGAGCGGCCGCTGCCATCGCCAAAAACGGTGGCCATTTCGATGCCTTCATCCATAAACATAAAACTACCGGATTCGGCAATGACGGTTTCATTCGGATCCAGTTCGATTTCAACGCATTGCATTTCTTCGCCGTGGATCTTGTAATCGATTTCGTGGTTGTTGCGCATAATGTTTTATTTTAGCGTTCTCAGATTTTTAATGACACAATAATACAGCTGGGGCGGTGTTTCTTGCTTTAATTTAACGACCTAATCGAACAAAAGATCGGCGAACGTTATTCCCAGTTGAAATAAGCGCCCAGATGGAACTGGGGCTTGTTGGGCAACAATCGAGCATCAACTACCCCGGCCCCGCCCAGGATAAAACCCCAAAACCGATGCATTTTTATTACGCTTTTCAGTCCCAGCGACCAATAAGCCTGATTGTTGACATATAAATTGGTGCGTTGAAAACTTCCGGACTCCTGCCGCGAGCGATTTTTCATGGATAATTGCAATTCGGAATAAGCGATGACCCAAAAACGGCCCAAACGCCGGCCCGCCTCGATGCCAACCAGGGCAAAATCACTGTAATGGTTGGTGCGCAAGGCATATCCGCCATAACCAAACCAATACGCCTTTTCATATCCTTTACCGGTGCTCAGCATGGGCATGAAGGTAAAAGCTTTAAATCCGGCACGCAAACCAGTTTCGGGTCTGGAGGCCCAACTGGGCAGGTCGACCCGCATGGTGAGGGTAATGGGCAAGTTTTGGGTGCGCAATTGATGCCGAATAGACAACGTAATGTTGCCGGGCCGCAAAATGAAGTAATCGGAGGAGTACGGTTTTGGACTAGGGAAAGCCGGGTTTTGATCGGCCAAAATACTTCGAAAAGGGAGCGCAATAATTCCGGTGGTTCGTTTGGTTAAGCCATATTCACCATACAATTGAAAGGCTTGTTCTGTAACCGATTGTTCCAATATTTTTTCGTTTCCATTGGCATCATAGAGGTAGCCATATCTAGGAATCGCTTGGAAGGCCAATTGCGCATAAGCGCCCGCCTTACTCCGCACCCAAGGACTTTGAGCGGCAACGACTTGGCCACCCAGGCAAGTAAGTAGCAGGAATAAGGCGGGTAAAAGGCGCATTATGCTTTGTTTTCGGCCGTAATGGATTGTTTTACCACCCGGATAAAGGTTTTTTCATCGACCATCAACCGGACAACGTTGCCGTCAATTTTGGTCACTTTACCGATAATGCCCGAATTGGTTACTACCTCCATCCCTTCTTTCAGGCTGTCCACAAATTTTTGCTGATCTTTTTGACGCTTGATTTGCGGACGGATCAGGAAAAAATAAAACACGATCAGGATCAAAAATGGGAAAAGCATGCTCAACAGCGGATTGCTGGCTGTGGCTTGCAACAAAATGAAATGCAACATATTGGTTGTTTTCAAAATAATGAAAAATAAAAGCTTGGTGCCTGATTTACAGACATGGCTTCAGAATCGGCGCAAAAATACGCAACCCTTCTTGTTTTACAGCTTGAATATCGTGTCTGCGACCCCTTGATTTATTTTAATGTCGGTGGTACGCATGGTCATCGGCGTTGGGGTCATGCCGGTAACCACCATGGTATGCGGAAACAAGACGCCCTCTACCGCTTTATAATTGCTAAAATCGGTAATAACCGATACCGGCGCGTCGTCCATTCCTTTGTCCAGGGTGACTTCGCGCAGTTTCAGGCTTGATTTCATATCATAAAACTCCATGGTGCGTTTTCCGTCGTATCGGGTCACTTCAACGGCATAGGCATTTACACCGTCAATTTCTTCAATTTGAAGCAACGAAAGTTTGTAGGCATCGTTTGTCAAATAGGTAGCCTCTTTGCAAAAACGCGCCTGTTCTTTCAAGTCTTCCAGGAATTTCCCTTCCAGTTTGCGGCTAGCACCTGCCATGCCCGATTCATTGCCTGCCACGCCGTCGTACACACGTTTTGAAATGAGTTGGCCGTTCATTTTCATTTCAATCGCAATTTTCTCCCCAGCCTTTTGCCAGGTTTGCAATTGAATTTCCGGCCCGCTCAGTTGCAGTTTGGCATCCGTAACGATATCATGGAAGTTGGACATTTTAGCCGCCCCAATTGCCTGCAGGTAATCTTGAATCACCTTTTCTCCTGTCATATCGGGTGGTAGCGGCATGGTATTGCGTTTGATCGGGCGGGCGAAAGCATCGTAATATAATACGTTCTTGTTGGATTCGAACTGAGCCAGTTTTTCGGCAACATCCGCCTGGTTACCTGCAATAATAATATGTGCGTGATCTGGTTTGATGTATTTTCGGGCCATCAACATCACCTCATCGGCCGTAATCGATTGTAGCACCGTTAAATATTGTTCAAAATAATCGGCCGGTAAGCCAAAACGTGCAGCACTCAACGCAAATCGCGCAACGGTTTCGGGCGATTCCAGGCTTTGTGAAAACTGGCCTGTAAGCACATTTTTCACCATTTGCAATTCCTTGGGCGGCACTTTTTCGGTTTTGATGCGGTTTAAT
>CAIVGO010000711.1 GCA_903905445.1 uncultured Bacteroidota bacterium | reverse complement strand
GCCTGCGCCAAGGCTACGGCGGACACGTCTTTTTTTTAGGCGAAGGTAGATATCTGCCTTCGCTTAAGCTAGGTCGGACGCATTTTAGGTCAGGACTTCGTCGGACATGTCCTTGGTCAGGGCTACGGCGGATCCGCCTGCGCCGGAGGCTTCGGCGGATGAATAAATCACGGATAAAATTTTTCGTACATGTTTTTGCCATTCCAGGGATCGGTGCCAAAAAACTCAACGTATTGTACTTTAGGCGCAAGTGTCCAGCGGGAACTTTCTTCGATGGCGATAAAAATGCGGCGAATAACCATCTGTTTTCCGTTTACTTCCAATTTAGCGCAGGGTTTTCCACCGGCGTCAATGTACATTAAGAATTTCTTTTTGGAATAGGAAACAAAGTTGAATTCGTATTTATTTTCGCCTAAGTGCTTGAGGCTGAGGCCGTAAGCCAAATTGCGCTGAATAAAGGTAAGCCCTTCCTTAGCCCCTCCATTGGTGTAACGAATCCAGTAAATATCAACTGGTTTGGCTGTACTGATTTTGTTGTTACCGACAACATTGGCGTCATACACAATGGTATTGGTATTGCCGCTGCGTTGAATGTAAAACAGGTTTTGTTTAGAAAGCGGGGGTGTGGGATACCCCTCTTGTGCAGAAATCCTACAGGCCATCAAGGTCAAAGCCAACAGGAGTACAAAATTTTTCATATCAATGTTAGAATTCAATTTTAAATCGGGCGCGAATTCCCCATTTACTGATATTGGGTGAATCGGTGTAGGTTAGGCGTCGTACATAATCGACTCGGAATAAGCGGAATATATTGGCAATCCCCACGCTTGCTTCCATGTACGGTTTGTTTTCCAGGGTACGTGTAAGAGTACGCCCTTCTTCATCCACCGGAAAGCGCGGTTGCCCATTGGTATCGCTGGGTCGGTTTTTCTGGTCTAGACCACCGTATAATCCTTTGAAACTGGCTACCTCCCGCCATTTTAAGCGGCGCACCAAGGGTATTTTATTAAACAACAAGCCATTAAAATTGTGCTGAACGCTCAGCGCAACAAATTTGTCACTTGCAAATTCCAGGAAGTTCATCAGGTTGTAGGCGTACAACTGATAAGAATAGGTTTGGTTGGCGGCGTGTACTTTCAACAATGGATAGGGTAGGGTACCAAAAATCCGGCCACCCTCCAGCGTCCAATCCGAGATGCCAAATGGGGCGATGTAGAAAATTTTGGTGATTTTAGCAGTGACAACCTGGTAGTTGTAGCCGCCATTCAGCAAGTTTTTGAAGCCAGCCCGCACCCCAATTTGGAAAGTCGGGTATTTGCTATCAATCGGAATGCGGTAGGTTTTGCCTTGGTAAAATTTCTGATTGGGTGAATATTTAATCGAACCGCCCAGTTCGGAAGTAACAATTTGATCGAGGAATTGCACCGGACCATCGCTGCTCGTCCGATAATCGAACCGCAACACGCCCCCCGGGGTTTGCGCAATACGGTGTGCTGAAAGGGTGTAAGTCAGGCCTTTTTCCATTTCGCGCACATAATCTATATGGTAGGCCTGGTTATAGATCATTTTGTTGTTGACCCCACGTTTGAACGACAACAAGAAATTGTCCTCCTGCACAAATTGCAATTCCTGTCCTGGAATTTGAATTTCATTTTGAACCGATACCGTTACCTGGTTCATCGGGAAATTGCGCGGCACTTTATGGGTAAAAGCATAGGTCAGGCCCGCGTAATATTTGAATTTTTTATCTTTTGTGCCATATGCGCCATAAAACTCGGCCATCATGTTTTTGGTCAGGCGGGTATTGGTACGGCCGCCCAGGCGCATCCGAAAACCTTCTACGTCATTGAAACTGTAAAAAGTATTTACGGGGCCAAGATCGAACCAGGCAAAACTTTTATAACCGGCCAACAACAGCAGCGCAATATCGGAGGCGCGGCGGAAAGCAGGCACATTTTGTACACTATCCACCATTTTATAAATACCGTTTTCTGTTTTAGAAAGCGGATTATGGCGGCGCTCATCCCAAAACTGTCCATCCCGGTTGGTGGCATCTTTCACCATGACAGATGCCAATTGATTGCGGAACAGACTGTCGGCAATGGGTTGATTGAGGCTGTAATTTCGGTAGGAAAGGGTTTTATGTCCTAAAATACTGCGTCCTTTTTCGGATTTGACGATTTGGAAATCCATCGAAATATCGTCTTTTACCAGCATTAAGCGGCGGTTATTGCCGGTCCCAAAAAACTCGAATTCTTGTTCCAGGTGCAAATCACTGACCCAGTTGAGGTTGATTTCTTTGGAAATACCCATTTGTACTTTACGCACCGCATACGTAGAATCTAGGGCCACCAGCATATTTCCCATGAAAGCAAGGTCACTTTTGATGGCGGGCGCAAAGAAAATATCCACACATTTAGCCCCTTGGTACATCAAGGTATCCATGATGTAAAAACGGTACAGGGTAGGGGCAAGCGGAGAAAGTGGACCAACAAACTGAGTGCCCAGGAGGCTGATGTTGGAATCATAGATATCCACTTTTTGATACATATTATTCAAGTAAGCCGAAACGCCATCGCCATCCACATATCCTTCCAAACCAGCCTGTTTTTCGCCCACCACGTATTCTTTGGTCTCTTTCGGATCTTTTCGGTACACGACATTTAAAACGCGTTCCCGCAAATACACCGGTAATGCCACTTTTAGGTTTACCTTATTGGTGTCTACGTTTTCAAAAATGAACTGAAATTTTCGAAGCGCCCGGCGATTTCGAAACTTATCGGTCACATTATTCAGGTCAAGTTGCAGTTTTTCGTAAGCCTCGTAAGAATAGAAGTCCAGGCCTTCCTTGCGGTTTTGATCCTTGTGTGCAAAAACCTCATTGATCAAATTGACGGCAGGATTGTTTTTGCGGCGGTATTTATCAGGGCGCACCTCTACCTCTTTCAAATTCACACTGGCATCGGTAAGTGCAACTTCCAATTCATTGTTTTCGCCGGGCTTTATGTCAACCTGCAACGTGGTGTAGCCAACATAACTAATGCGCAATTTTTTAACAGAAAGGGGAACTTCTATCAAAAAATTACCATCAATATCCGACCGTGTACCCAAATTGGCATCAGGTACCTGAATGGAGGCATAAGAAAGACCGTCCTTTGTTTGTGCATCTATAACTTTTCCATGAATGGATGTTGTTTTTTGGGCAAAAAGAGGGCTGCCTGAAAGCAAAAGCAACAAAAACAGGGAAAAATTTAGCTTAATTTTTAATTTTGAAGGATTCATGATTTTGCTTTTTGAAACCAATAAAAGCATGGGTAGTTTTTGTTTTGCATTAAATCCAGCCTTGTTTTTTGTACCAATGAATGGTTTGATGCATGCCTTGGTACAAATCGAATGCCGGTTGAAACTGTATTTCCGCTAGTAGGGGAGTCACATCACAATGCCAGTTTTTTGCCGTCAATTCGGGTATTTTTTCCCGGTTTAACGGACTTGGTTTATTGCGCCATCGCCCAATCATTTCCGCAATTCCTGCTATTTGTTGGATAATACCGATGGGTATTTTAATTTTCAGGGTCGATGTTCGTCCGAGTGCCATGCGAACGGCATTCCCTAAATCTGCCGTTTGGTAGTCTTTTCCATCTGAAATAATGTATTTACGATGGATTGCCGTCGGGTGTTCCAGTATTTTAAAAATGGCCGCCGCTAAGTCTTGGGCATGTACGAAACTCAATTTTTGCACCTGCGTTCCGATGGTTAGTTCCAGGCCCTTATTCACCAACTGAATAAAACTTAGGATATCGCGTTCCCAGGGGCCATAAACAGCTGTTGGTTGAACGGCAACCCAGGGAAAATCAACGCTGTCGGATTCCAGGAATTGTTCGGCGCTGCGTTTGCTTTCACCATACGGGGTAAGCGGCTTTGGTGTTTGTCCTTCTTGCACCCTCATTTGGTTATCAGGAGCCGCACCCAATGCAGCTAAACTGCTGACAAACAAAAACTTATCGGGCACAACCTGCGCTTGTTTCAAGGCAAGCACCAATCGGCGGGTATTGCCGGCATTGCCTTCGAAATAGGCATCCCGATAAATTGCTTTCGTGACGCCTGCATTATGAATTACCCAATCAAATCGACCCAAGGGCGCCAGCACCTCCGCCATTTTTTCTGCATGGTCCAACGGCAAACTGATCAGATGAATCCGTGGGTCTGCAAGCCGGTTTCGATCGCTGTTTTTGCGTACTGTCGCCCACACCTCATGCCCTTGTTGTAACGCTTGTTCTACCAAAAAACCGCCAATAAACCCACTTGCGCCAGTGATCAGTACGCGTGCCATTTTTAAAAATATTTTTGGTAAATGCGGTGTTTACGAAACACTTGACCGCCTATTTGCAGCAATGCCCTGTTCATCAAATCGTTTTTCTCCAATATCCAAGATGCTTCTCCACCTCTGATCCCTTTACGCTGGGCGGTTTGGTAAAACTTGGTGTACATGACCATATCCAGGCCAAACCGGCGATATTCTGGCAAAATGCCCAAGGCCACTACCCGCACGGATTTGATCGATTTTCGTCCAAACAAAAACTTGAACAAACCCGTAGGCAGCAAGCGACCGCGTTTGATTTTGATAAAAATTTCATTCAGGTTTGGTACTGCCAGGGCGATACCGATTACTTCGCCGTTTTTTTCAGCGAAGTACACAAAATCTGGGTCAACGCCCATTTTCAAGTCCTCGCCCATTTGGCGTACTTCCGCATGCGTCATGGGGACAAAACCAAGGTTTTCGCTCCAAGACTTATTGTAAATAGGCAAAAAGCGTTCAACTTCTGCCTTAAAGTCCTTCATATTAATCGTGCGCAGCGTAATGCCATTTCGAGTCAATCGTTCTTCCAATTGTGCGCTTAATGCTTCCAATTTGGGATCGAGTGTGCCCGTTTTCAGCCAATAGCTCAACAGATCTGAATGTTTTTGAAAGCCATATTGATCAACGAATGCACGATAATAAGGTGCATTGTAGGTCGTTAAGATACAAGGGGGCTCGTCAAAATTCTCGATCAGCAGTCCACAAGTTTCATTGGTAGAAAAATTGCATGGGCCGATAACGCTGTCCAGGTTTTCGTTACGCAACCAGGCACAAGCGGCATCCAGGAGTGCTTTTGCTACGGAATAATCATTTATTACATCAAAAAAGCCAAAAAATCCGGCATTTTCTTTTGAAAATTCGATGTAATTGTTGTTCCGAATGGCTGCAATTCGGCCGACAATTTTGCCACTTGTATTACGGGCAAGGAAATACTCGGCCGAAGAATGCAAAAAGAACGGACTTTTTTTCTTGTTCAACAGCGCTTCCTGCGACATGTACAATTCGGGTACATAATTGGGGTCGCTTGCATACAAATCATGCGGAAAATCGATGAATTGTTTGAGCAAACGGGCGCTGTCTACCTGTTCAATTTGCACAGATTGGGTAGCAACCTGATCCACTTGTGTTGCGTTGGCGCTTTCCATAATTAATGCTGGTAGCTGATAGACTCGTGCAGTTCAAGAATTTGTGCGTTGCGAAACATGATTTCTACCGCGCGGTCAATTTGCTCGAAGGTGTGCGTTGCCATCAAAGAGAATCGAATCAGGGAGTCGTTGCTGCGTACTGCTGGAGAAACGACCGGGTTTACAAATACACCATCATCGGCCATCATTTTAGAAAACTGGAACGTTTTCATATCATCCCGGATGTAAATTGGGAGGATAGGCGATTCGGTTTTTCCGATTTCAAATCCTGCGTTGCGCAATTGTGCCATGGCATAATGGGTGTTTTGCCATAGTTTTTCGATGCGTTCGGGTTCTTCCCGGATAATTTCGATGGCTGCGAGTGCGCTGGCGGCAGAAGCGGGGGTCATGCTGGCGCTGAAAATAAGCGCGCGTGAGTGGTGTTTCAGGTAATTGATCATATCCTTATCCGCCGCAACGAATCCACCCAAAGAAGCCAGTGATTTGCTGAACGTACCCACCATCATATCCACTTTATGGTGCAAGCCGAAGTGGTCGCCGGTGCCCCGTCCTTGACGGCCAATTACGCCGATTGCATGCGCATCGTCCACAATTACGGTTGCATCGTATTCTTCAGCGAGTTTGGAGATACCCGGTAGGTTGGCGATATCACCTTCCATGCTGAAAATACCATCCATAATGATGATTTTTGAGCCATCCCCTTCCACACGGCGCAGTTGCTGTTCGAGCGATTGCATATCGTTGTGGCGGTACTTGATAACTTTGCCAAAGGACAGACGCGTGCCATCGATGATGGAAGCGTGTACCAATTCGTCGATGAAAATATAATCATTTCGACCAGCCAATGGGGCGATTGCACCCAGATTAGCTTGAAAACCAGTGCTATACAGCAAGACAGCCTCCTTATTGAGGTAATCCGCCAAGGCTTCTTCCAGTTCGATGTGAATTCTCAAAGTTCCGTTTAGGAAGCGCGATCCTGCACAGCCCGTACCGTATTGTTGGATGGCGCGCGCAGATGCTTCTTTCAGTTTAGGGTGGTTGGTTAGCCCGAGGTAACTGTTCGAGCCAAACATCAGAACCGTTTTTCCATCAATGATAACTTCGGTATCTTGTTCCGACTCGATTGTCCGGAAGTAGGGGTAAAGGTTGGCGCTCTTTAACTGATCAGGAGCATCGTATCCGCGAATTTTTTGTTGCAAGTTGCGATTCATACGACAAAATTTTGCTTTAAATTGGGTTCCAAAATTTCCGTACATTCGGAAATACGTACATACGGGTTCACAAAAGACACAAGGATTAAACAGTGCAAATTTACTGAACAGCGTTCAGTAAATTATTACTTTTCGGTTGAATGGCACAAACACATCCTTGAAATGATTGTTTTCAGGGATGAGCAGATTATGGATGATGTATTATTGAACACTTAGTGCATTTTCAATCAGTGCGATTGCATGATCTTCTCGTTCCTCCATCAACTTGGCAAAATCGGAATTGTTCAGATTCATCGACACTTTAATCATAGGCTCAGCAAGATAAGGAAACATTGTAATTCCCATAATAGAGAGTAACAATTGTTCTGGACAAACTTTTCGGATGCGTCCTGCTTCGTATTCTTGCTTTACGGTTTCACTGAAGGTTTGAAAGATTAAATCATGGTGTGATTCGGACGCAATATGCAACATCCGTTCAGGATTGCTGTGTATCTCGTTCAAGACAAACATGGGTAGGAAAGGTGCTGACTTGAACTTTTCAATGTCTTTTCGCACCATTAAACGCAATTTATCAAAAAAAGGCAAGTCTGATTTCAGAATAGCCAACACATCAGAACGAAAATTGATGCTCTCCTTTTCAAAAACAATGGAAAACAACTTGTCTTTTGTTCGGAAATAATAATGCAGCAACGCCTGATTAATGCCAGCAGTTTGGGCAATATCACACATCCTTGTTGCAGCAAATCCCTTCTGCATAAAGACAGCCCGTGCGGCTTCAACGATCACATCCTCGGTACTGCTAGTGGCAGTCATGTGTTTATTTGTTAGTTTAACTGATTAATTAAATTTCCTGGACAAAGGTAATTGTTCTTTGGGGAGATAACCAAGTGCTCCTAAGAATTAAGAACGCTTCGTTCGACAGAACTGCTGTTTTTATCGGTTAAACGAAGCATTTTTAGGGCTTAAACAACGTTTTTTTTCAAACTTGCAAAGAGCGAAGAAGAAAATTTTGTCAAAGATTTCACGGTTTTTCAAGAATAATGGCTGTTTTTGACTCCTTAAACAATAAAAGTATAATAAGGTTGTATTAAATTGAATAAAAATAGTGTGTAATCATACCATTTTTGAATTTTCATATTTTTTTGACAAAAAAAAATTGTGCAGACTGGTTTGGGCGGTCTTTTTAATGACATTTCAAACAGATTTTACCCTTATTGATCCAACAACTTATTTTCTAAAATATGCATTTAGGGCTTCGGATTGTTGTAAAAGAAATCGGTCAGGATGTTTCATCCTGACCGATTCCTTGCTGTAACCGTTTTATTTATGAGGTTAGTTGACAACCAATTTGGTAACCGGCCAAATTGCGCCGTTTTCCCCCGAAAGTTTAATCCAGTAAACACCCGCTGGTAAATTTTCGACCGACAATTGTTGTTCAAAATTGCCGCTGGGTACCTGTAGTTTGCGCTGATCTACCGTGCGTCCGGTCGCATCCAAGATACGCAGCAGTGCCTGGGTAGCAAATGGTGCGGTTCCTTTCAAACGGGTTTGTCCACTAGCCGGGTTTGGCGTGGCGCTCAGGCTGGCCATGGTCAGATCGCCGGTTGTTTGTGTTCCCACGAGATAATCTCCGTTAAACGAAATATTATCAATATACATATTGTTGCCGTATCCCGATTTATTGATCACCCGTAAGGTAATGATGCGGCCAAGGAACTCGGAAAGGTCTATTTCAATGGTACGCCATTCTTCGCAGGATTGTGGCGAAAATGCATCATATTCATACAGATTATTGGCACCAATGCCACTGGTTGTGGTACTTAAGGCTTCACCACCACTGCGGAATAACGTGCGGGTAGTAGCGCCACAATCGTCTGATAATTGTACAAACAAGGAATCAATAAACGCATTTCCATCAAAATAAGGTGCGTATGCGACATCAAAACGCAGGTAGGCGGTTGCCATTTGGGATAAATCGAGGTTGATGGGGAACAACAATTCGTCCTGTCCGTAACTCGAATACACATAATTATTGACAAAGTAAGCGGTATCGCCATTCGGTTCGCAACTGGTCAAGTTCACGGGCTCCCAGGTGATGCCGCCATCGGGATTCACCACGGTAAGGAGTGCAGGGCCGTTGGAAAAATCGACTTCAACCGGCGGATTGTTGGTGACTGCAGCCCCCACTTGCACCATATGTTGTACAGTTTTCGTATCGCTTCCCAGTGCATTGGTTACGGTAAGGGTAACGTCGTAATTGCCGGGTTGTTTGTACAACACGGTAGGGTTGCGCAGGGTAGAGCTGGTCGGTAGCCCGCCTGGAAACTGCCACAACCAGCTGGCCCCTTCATGGCTTAACATGGAATAATCGTCGAATTGCAGAAAATCACCGGGGCAATCCGTGTAACGTTTATTGACCATGGGTTGAGCAACGGGATGGCCCAATTCGTACCAGGGTGCTTCCCAGATCCCTTTTCCGTAAGCGCCAATGCGCAATTTGTTGTCGCGGTAAAAAGGGCGTAAAATGCAGGTTGAAATACTGGCAGGCAGGCCGTCGGCATAGTTGATCCAATCGGGTTGGTTATCGTTGCGGTAATACAAACTGCGGTAAGTTGCCACGTAAACACCGCCTTGGGTGCCGCCTTGATGTAATATATAGGTGACGGTTTGGTCATTGAGCGCATTGGTGCTGCGG
>CAIVGO010000710.1 GCA_903905445.1 uncultured Bacteroidota bacterium | reverse complement strand
GTACACGCACAAAGTTAGTACGCACCGGCAAAGATATGAATGAGGTGGTTTGGGAAAAATACATCGGTACTACATCCTATTCTGGAAATTACATCATAGATGTTCAGCCAAGTTCTGATGGAAATTGGGTAGGTATTAGCCGTGAAAGACTTTCTTATTCGAACTTTTATCCGTCGAACTCAACACCTTCAACATTTAAGTTTTCATCAGATGGTGATATTATTTGGAGCAGGAGGGATACTTTCATCTTCGATCCTAAGCATGGTTATAATGAAAAACTTGCCGGTGTTGTTACATTACCCAGCGGTAGCGTCTTTGTGGTTGGATCCGCAAGCAGTACCTCAAATGTGCAAAACAGAACTTTTGGATGGGTTTTAAAAATTTCTAATGATGGATGCATCGACACCATTTGTGCAAACAGCGACCGCACTTATCCGAATTTTTTCCAAAAAAGGTCGGTTATTAGTCCCAACCCAACTTCTGGAAGGTTAACGGTTAAAGATTGTATGGATTGCTCCATGAAAGTTTACGATCTAAGCGGTGTATTGATCCACGAAAAACACCATTTAAATCCATACACAGACCTGTCGTTTTTGAGGGATGGCATTTACATCGTACACATTTATGAAAAAGACCAATTGATCCAAATTGAAAAATTAATGAAAACAAATTGATAGTGACAGTTTGGTTTTTTCCCAATAAAAAAGTGCCATTCCAGTTCAAAATTAACCAGAACGGCACTTTTCAAGCGTAATATTTCTAATTTTTCACCAAAGCACCACCTAATACCTGCCCATCTTTACCTACAAACCCAATATAATACATACCGTCTGTTTTCATAGCCGCCCCGATATTGGCGATGTTTCCGTTCATATTGCCCGAACTGATCAAGCGGCCCGCAAAATCATACAGCACCCAACGGCTTTCAAGCGGCAGTTCCGTTTCCGTACGGATAGATAAAGCGCCGTTCAACGGATTGGGATAAATACTGATCTGGTTGTTTTTCCCGGCTATATGGTGCACCGACGACACATGTGGTACTGAACCAATCCGATGCAAGGTGGTATTCGTGAATATCGGCGGATTAAAATCAAAATAGATCGCTGCATCATTTTCTATTTTGGTGCCATCTACCAGATTAGGTTGCTGCGCCACTTTGAAGCGCAAATATCCATGAGAGCCTGGTTCGTTGGCAAAACTATCCACCAATTTTATATCTTTAAAGTTGAATACCAGGATATTACCATTTTCCAGGCTGTATTCATAATCGTGGCTGGATGCACCCAAACGGATCGTTCGAGCATCTAATTTGGCCGAAAGGGTATCGCGCACCACAATATTGAAGGCCGTATCCGTACCCGTATTTTGGAAACGAATGAGGTAATCAATATCGGTGTTTTTGGAAATCAAATGCTGATTGCTGATACCCAGTGGAAACCCGGTTTTGTCGTTGGGATCCCAGGAGCCAATTACCTGCATACATTCTATGTCTTGTGCTGGCGTCGGGTCATGCACCGGATAGCCTAATACAAATCCGGTTGAAAAATTGGAAGCCGTAGTGCATCCTTCCAAAGATGCCGAGGGGGTGCCGTGTACGGGATGGAAGGGTACTTGCAGCGCTTCTACACGCCAGGTAGCACCGTTGTTGGTTACCGGAATGGTCTGCGAAGCACCTGCATTCAGTTGGAAGGTACCCTCTGAAACCATTACATCGTCCTCGATTACAATGTAATCTTGTGCCTCCAACATGTCCGCATTGCCTACATTTTGAATGGAAAACTCCGGCGTATTATTGTTGCAGGCTGCCTTAACCACAATGCTTGCTCCGTTCCAGCTCGAACTTGCAGGCACACATAGGGTATCTGGATAGGCGTGCGCTTCTAAGCATAAGGTTTCCCCGATCTGGACTGAATCACACGAAACTTTCGCAGTGAGTGAAAAATAGAAACAGGCACCGATCGCAAGATCCCCAAGTTCGAAGCGATAAACGCCCGGCGACAAGGTGGTATAAGGCATAGAAGCCGAACTCAACGGCAACAGTTCGGGGGATGGCAAGGTGACATCTACATAGGCGTTTTGGGCGCTACTGGAGCCTTCGTTGCAAACTTTCACCGAAAACGTGTTATCAAAACAACGGCGCAGCCAAGGAATGCCTAAGGTGGTACGCAGTTGCGGACAAAGCACCTCGGGCGTAGCAGGATGATACACGATGATGGTGTCTGCGGCGTTTGCTGCCACTACTGGCTCAGGTAAACAACTGGTCCACAAGGGGTTTGGTGGTGTAAAGGTCAAGGTAAAGGGCGTGTTTACGGAATCGACATACACCCGGAATACACCATTGGCATTGCTAAAAGTGCTGTTACTACTGTTATTTTGGCCGTTTACGGTGACGCCCCAATTGGAAAGCACCGCCTCACCATTATCTACTAAGCAATTTGAATTGTCATCGTTGACGACCGAGCCGGTGATCAATTTGGAAGTGCTGGTAATTACCGGACAACCATCGGCTTCGTATTCAAGTCCCACCACGCCTACCTGACCTACTTCTTTTAATACCCGATCGGAACAAATTAAATAAATCGTAGGGTAATAATTAATAGCATAAGCCGTCATGAGGCTAGCATCCGCATCATCAAAAAACGGGTAGGTTTTTCCAGCGGTAAAATCGCCCTGGGAGTTGCCAATACAGCCCGGACTATTGGTGATGCATTCGACGGAAGTATTAACATCTCCTTCTATCCAAAAAACACGCAAAGTATTATCGCCATTCGGTCCGTGGAGTTGATAAAACTGCTCTAAAATATTGGTATTGCTGTAATTCCAGTCAGGAGCAGACCAGGCTGCAGAAAACGAGATAATTACGGATTTGCCCTGATCGAGCACGTCATATAGGTTCCAGGTGTTGCCATTCAGGTCGGTGGCCGTAAAATTGGGCGCAATAGAGCCATCGGGCAATTGCGCAAACAGAGAAGCGCTCAAAATGCAAGCCCAAAGCAATGCGAGGATCTTTTTCATAAGGTTATTATTTTTAAGTGTGACGTTCATTATCGTTTAAAGGTAAAATACTGCAAAGTCTTATTCGACCCGGGCAGCTGTGTTGGGTGCTGGTTCAATCACAAAACAAAAGTCTCATTAATTATAGCAGCCACAAAGGACATAATTTCCAAAACGTTTTTTATTTTTGAGTTTATTTTTTTACAAAATTTTGTTTATCAATATTTTATAGAGAATTTCATTTTTAAAAACGGATGGAAAATACACCCATTTGGCGCATTCTACAACAAATGGATGCCGCTGAAACTGCCAACTTGGAGGTCTTTTCAGGCCTGTCTTATTTTGGAGCCACGCCCGAAATGCACCAACTGTTGTTGTTTTTACAAAAAAACAAGTCAAAACAACGCTGCCCCACGCGTGCTGCTTGTTACTTGGCTTTGTATCCCGACCGCGTTTTCAAGGCCGAACATTTCCGACAAATATTGCACAAACTGACAGAATGCGTCCGCACCTATTTGGTTTACAAGGAATTAGAAGAAGATACACTTCTAAAAGATCGGCTGTTGGCCCAAAAACTGGAAAAACTGGACTTGAACCTGCTGGCCCAACAAACACTCCAGAAAGCGGAAAAACGGCTGGAACAAAGCACCCAACGCGGTCCGGGATGGCATGAGGCGCGTTTTCAGTTGCGCCGACAACTTTACAGCAACGAATTGGCGGGTGCGCGGACCCAACAACTCAACCTGCAAGATTTTTCCGACGATTTGGAATTCGATTTTATGCTGCGCAAACTCAAACTGTCTTGCGAACTCATTTCACACAGCGCTGTGTACCGCAGCAACTATGATTTTGGGCTGCTGGATGCCGTGCTGGAAAAGATTCGAACGTCGGAAATACTGCGCAATACGCCCGAGATTGCGGTGTATTACCATTGTTGTTTGGCCTTGTTAAATCCGGATGAGGCGGCGCATTTCGAAACCCTGAAGCCTTATTTGCACAATATTTCGGCGTTTTTTCAGCCCCAGGAAAGCCGCGATGTATTGCTGTTAAGTATTAATTACTGCATTCGGAAACTCAATCAGGGCAGTTTGCAATATTCCCACGAAGGGTTGAATTTGTATCAACTTGCCCTTGAAAAAGGTTTTTTGTACAAAAAAGGAGAGATTTCACGGTTTACCTTTCGCAATATGGTTGGCATGGGCCTTAAAATTGGCGCCTTCGACTGGGTGGAAAGTTTTATTACCAGCCATCAAGACAAACTACCCGCGCCGCACCGTGAAAGTATGGTGAGTTTCAATTTTGCCCGCCTGTGTTACGAACGCAAACAATACGATCAGGCGCTCCACTTTTTACAAAAAGCAGATTATCAGGATATTTTACTTGCTTTAGCTGCCAAAACCCTTTTGCTGAAAATTTACTACGAAACCCAAGCCTTCCGATCCTTAGATGCAGCCATCGACTCGTTTAAAATCTTTCTGCGACGCAAAAAAGTATTAGCCTATCACCGCAACAACTATCAAAATTTCCTAAAATATATGGAACGGCTGCTGGCACTCAATACATCCAACCTTTTGGAAAGAAAGATCTTGAAAGCCAGCATTTTAAATGAAGAAACCTTAACAGAAAAAGCCTGGTTTTTGAGCAAATTCGTGTAAATTTGTTTCAATTTATAACAAAACAAACACAATTCCCTCCGATGAAAAAATTCACCATTACACTAATCTTTACCTGCGTGTCCCTACACGCATTTGCACAAAGTCAGGCCGAAACCTACATCAAGGAAGCGCAAGAATTTCTGGCTAAAAAAGACTACAAACAGGCGCAACTTAGCCTGCAAGACGCCATTAACGACATCAACAACCTGCTGGCCAAACAAGTGGCCGATTTGTTTCCCGCCGAAATCAATGGCCTGAAAGCCGACGGTGACGCTACAACCAATTCC
>CAIVGO010000709.1 GCA_903905445.1 uncultured Bacteroidota bacterium | reverse complement strand
GCCCGCACCCGATTGTTCTTAGGCAAATGCTCCAATTCTACCAAGCCCAGCACTTCGAGCAAAGGTGGAACGTACATGCCAAAGCGACCGCGAAATCCTTTTTTCAGGCCATACCAGCCACCGATCGGGTTTTCAGGAGAACGCCCCCAGGCTTCAACCGTGCCAGATTTGGGTTCTTTGCCCTCATCGGCCGCACCCAATTCTATCCAATCGCCGTGCGTTACCAGCATCTGATGCAGGTCTTCCACACACCGCCAGTCGTAATGCAAGGTGGTGGAACCTACTTTACATACCAATATGTTTTTATCCGTATCGTGGTACATGGTGTATTCGGCTGTACCGGGCGCTGTTTTCAGTGCCCATGGGTTTTCTTTTGTTCCTTGTTCCATTTTGTTTATTTAAGGTGTTTAAATCTTGTTTGAGTTGGCCTTGTTTATTTGTTTGTCTCTTGGATTTTTTCAGCCTCCTTTTTCAAATCCCCTGCAAATTGATCAAAAGCAGCATCAAATGGAGGTATAAACCGCGCAAATAAGGGGAAAATCGGGCCGCCAATCCGCTCAGACATAGTCCATAGCACATTACCATCGCCCTGGGCTTCTAAGGTAAAGATGCGGGCTCCCATTGCATCGCCCCAAATCAGTTTTTGCTCCGGGACAAATTTCTTGACCTTTAATTTGAAGGTCCGTTTTGGATCGAGCGTAGCAATAAGGCGAATCCGGGCCCCTGCAGCAATAGTGCCTTCGAGCGAAATAACGGTGCTGTTCCAATGCTTATAATCAGCAGCGTGGGTAAGCAATGCCCAAATGATCGACGGATTGGCCTTAATAAGGGTGCTTACTGTTGTGGTACGACTAAATAAGGTACGCGTAGTGCGTGCAGGGATTGAAACGGTGGTGTTGGACATGGTTGTGAATTTGAAATATGTTTAATTTGTGATCGTTCTATACTTCGACGCAGGAGCCGAAAAAAACGATAGGCCCAAACCACATTTTTTTTATTTATTTTTCAAACCGTTTCTAAATAGCGTTCCATTACCTGCCTATTGTGCTCAAGATGATGGAGTTGTAAAGTAGATGCACCAGAGTTGAAAGGGTCGATCCCTTGCACAATTTTCATGCGCAAATCAAAAAGCGCATCCCTGCTTTTGCTTTCCGGATCGCGGGCCATTTCAATTTCCATCAATGCCTCTTGTGCATTTTGTTTTGGGTTAAAAATGCCATTAAGTTCGGTACATTGGTGACAGGCACCTTCTTTATTAATCAAGGCGCAGCGTTTTTCAAAAATATCGCTCATTTTGGTGCGAGCGGTATGCAAGTAATATTTGGTCATGGCTTCAGAAATATCCATGATTTCCCCAATCTCTTTTATTTTGAATGCATATACCTCTTTTAGTAATAAGGCTACTTGTTGTTCAAGTGGTAAAGATTTGGAAATGCAGGTAAAACAAAAGGTTATATGCTCTCGAATTTCAAACTCCCCCTGCGGAGCATGTTGACGAATTTGCATGGCTTCTTCAAAAAATGCCCGGTTGCCTAAGGCCGCTTGCCTGCAAATGTCCGTACAATCTTCTGTCCAACGTTTTTTAAGCCGTAAATAATCCTTGGCCACATTGGTTGCAATGGCAAAAATCCAGGTCTTTAAGGTGGAATTTCCTTGAAAAGATGCTAAATTTTGGCTTGCTTTGATCCAACTGTCTTGTATAATATCGTCGGTATCGGCTACATTGGCGGTCATGCGCAGCACATAGGCGCGCAACTGGGGTCGAATAGATTCGAAAGTAGTTAAAAATTGGGCTTGCATGATGGGTATTTTTTAAAGGCTGGTAAGATATTAAGCGCTCTTTGAAATTGCCCTATCTTACTTCGCAACATCTATGTTAAATTTTATGCACGCAATCGCGATCCGTATTCAACAGCAATTCCGTTTTAGCGTACCTTGGCAGCACTGTTTTTTAATTTAAACACCCACACATGTCCAACGCACAAAAATACACCCTCACTGCAGGCGATCTGCGCAATATGAAATGCCAGGATTTTGAACCCACTGCACCCAAACCGGGCGAAGTACGGGTGGCCGTCACTGCGATTGGACTCAATTTTGCCGATAT
>CAIVGO010000708.1 GCA_903905445.1 uncultured Bacteroidota bacterium | reverse complement strand
GCCGGCTTTGCGGCCGGATTAGACGCCGTTCATTGCCCTTTCCCCTTGAAAAAAGCACTCATTTTAGGCTCGGGCGGGGCGGCTAAAGCGGTTTCCTATATATTACGGCAGCGCGGCATTGTCTATAAGTATGTGTCCACCAGCCAAACTGGTGCTGAATTTGTGTCATATTCTGAGGCCACCCTACTTTTGGAAACGGTGCAATTAATTGTGCAAACTACCCCCCTTGGCATGGCGCCTAAACTGGAAGAACACCCGCCAGTTTCGCTTGAAAAACTTGGCAATCAACATTTTGTATATGACCTTATTTACAACCCTTTGGAAACCTTATTTTTATCCAAAGCACGTGAGCAAGGCTGCCTCACCCAGAATGGCTTGATCATGTTGCATACCCAAGCCGAAAAAGCATGGGAAATCTGGAATACCTGACGTTTCTTTGTGGGGTCAAAAAACCAAATTTTGCCGCCTAACCATAATCGAACCGACATGCAAGTAGATTTTACGAATACCGAAATCGCCTTTTCCCACTTTAGCAATGCTGAACTGAAACGCACTGCCTGGCTGTTTAAAATGATGAACAAAGCCTCGCTGGTAAAATATGGCTCTAAATTGGCCTTGTGGGCCGTAGAAAACAAGCTACCTTTTGCCGAAACAGCGGTAAAAAGCACCATTTTTCCGCAATTTGTGGGTGGAACCACCCTGCTCGACAGTCAGCCCAGCATAGAAAGGCTTGCCGAGTTCAATGTGCTGACCGTGCTGGACTACGGCGCAGAAGCCAAGGAGACCGAGACGGATTTCAATTATACCATGAACGAAAACATCCGGGCGATTGATTTTGCCTCCCGCGCAAAAACAATTCCGGTGGTGAGTACGAAAATTACGGGTTTGGCGCGATTTGGCTTGCTCGAACGCATGCAGGGCGCGCAATCGCTGAGCCGCGAAGAACTGGCCGAATACCGCAATGTGCTCAAACGCATCGACGCGATTTGTTACCACGCTGCCAATAAAGGCATTTCGATTTTTATTGATGCCGAGGAAAGCTGGATCCAGGACAGCATCGACCATTTGGTATGGCTGATGATGAAGCGCTACAACAAAACCCGGGTGGTGGTGTACAATACGTTTCAAATGTACCGCACCGACCGCCTACAGTTTTTGATTGAAAGTTTTGACCGGTCCCGCAAGGAAGGTTTTTTACTAGGCGCCAAACTGGTGCGCGGTGCCTACATGGAAAAGGAACGCAACCGGGCAGCAGCGATGGGTTATGTGAGTCCAATTAATGCCGACAAATTGGCTACCGACGACCTATATAATACGGCCTTGCGTTTTTGCCTGGATAATTACACGCACATTGCTTTGTGCAATGCCAGCCACAATGCCGAAAGTGCCATGTTGCAGGTAAATTTGATGCAACAAAAGGGCATTCCCAGTGATCATCCGCATTGTCTGTTCAGCCAGTTGTATGGCATGAGCGACAATATTACCTTTAACCTGGCCAAAGCAGGCTTCCGGGTGGGCAAGTATGTGCCGTATGGACAGGTGCAGGACGTGATTCCGTACCTTATTCGGCGTGCGCAGGAGAACACCTCCGTGACCGGCGATGCGGGCCGCGAATTTGCTTTGGTACTGCAGGAGAAACGGCGTCGTGGTCTTTAGGCTTATTTCAAAAAAAATAAACACATTTTTCACCATTAGCTTTGTAATTGGGTAATAATCGTATTACCTTTGCGCTCGCTTTTGAAACAGGTATAAATTTTAGCGCAAAAACAATGGAAATCATTGCGATTCAGGGACATATTAAAGAGGGTTCCGGTAAAGAAAAAGCACGCAAACTCCGTGATGCGGGTATCATCCCAGCGGTAATGTATAAGAGTGGTGGCGGTGAGAGCCATTCATTCGGCATCAATGCTCCAGAAGTACGCACTTTGGTGTTCACTTCTTCTTTCAAAATGGTAGAAATCACTTTGGATGGCAAGGTGCACAAGTGCATTTTGAAGGATATTCAGTTCCACCCGGTAAATGATCAGGTGATTCACCTAGATTTTCTGGAATTGGTTCCGGGCATTAAATTCAAGGCTTCTGTGCCTTTGCGTTTTAAAGGTACTGCTCCTGGCGTAAAAAATGGTGGCAAGTTTTTGACCAAAATGCGCAATATCAACATCCTTACCACACCAGAACACGTGGTGGATGAAGTGTTTGCGGATATTTCTGATATGGAATTGGGCTCTACCTTGCGTATTCGCGATATCATCATCCCAACCGGCGTTGATATTACCAACAGCCCGGCGGTTCCAGTTGCTTCGATCGAAATTCCACGCGCACTCCGCGGAAAATAAGGATTCATTTCCTGTATTATATTTTATGCCAAAGGCAGGTCGCAACCGACCTGCCTTTGGTGTGTTATATTTATGCTAATCTACTTCCAAGTATGTGACACTTGGGTATTTTTGCCGTTATAATAGCCAACGCTAAGTGGTTATGAAAACAGTTGGATTCTAATCCATTGAAAATCAATCTTTTTATCCATCCATCCTTCAAATCCACTTTAATCTTGGTCTATAGCCAACTTATTCAAAACCTATGTTGAAAAAACTTTTTTTCGTCCTCCCGATCCTGCTGGTGCTGCTTGCTTGCAGCAAAACCGCGTTTACGGGCCGCAAACAATTGAACCTCATTCCGACACAAACCATCAATCAATTGAGTTTTACGGAGTACAAAACCTTCCTCCAGCAAAACAAAACCTTATCCTCTGGTAAGGAGGTAGACATGGTACGCCGGATCGGAAACGACCTACGGGCTGCCGTGGATGTTTACTACAAGGCTAAAAACATGCAAAAGGATCTCAAGGACTTTGCCTGGGAGTTTAATGTGGTGGATGATGCCAACACCGTAAATGCCTTTTGCATGCCCGGCGGTAAAGTGGTGGTATACACGGGTATCCTGAAGGTTACCCAAAATGAAGATGCGCTAGCCTGCGTAATGGGACACGAAATTGCGCACGCATTGGCCAACCATGGCAACGAACGTATGAGCCAGGGCATGGTAGCACAATTGGGCCTGAGTTCGCTTGATCTTGCCTTGTCACAACAACCGGCTGCTACACGGCAGGTTTTGATGAATGCGGCAGGTGCAGGTGCACAAGTGGGCGTTTTATTGCCTTTTAGCCGCAAACACGAAACAGAAGCCGACGAGATAGGCCTGTATCTGATGGCCATGGCGGGTTACAATGCCAATGAAGCCGGCCCTTTTTGGGAACGGATGAATAAACTGGGCGGTAGCCGTCCGGCAGCATTTTTGAGCACCCACCCGGATCCTGCCAAACGCAGCCAAACCTTGAAAAGTTTGATTCCGAAGGCACAAGCGTATGCGCGCCGCTATCCAGTAACGGCCAGTTCCCGGTACAAAAAGTAAACTACAAGGCTTTGCTTTGGATGGTTCCATCCTGCAAGCGCGTTGTTAAGAGATCACCCGATATGATGTCAGACGGGGAGCGCAACAGCTCCCCGTTTTTTGTGGTGATACTGTACCCGCGCTGCAAAACATTGTCGGGATGCACGGCATGGCACAACAGCAAGGCTTGCTCTAATTGTTGTACCTGCCCCTGAATCAGGTGTTTGACCCAAACAGGCAAATTGCGTTCGATGGATTCAAGTTGAGCCGTTTGTTTGCGTTGAAAATCGCGTACGCCCCATTGCAGGGCAGATTCAATCCCTTGCAACGCAAGTGTCTGATAACGAACTTGTTGGGTGGATATTTGCGCCAAATGGTTGCTCAAGCCTAAGAGCGCACCCTCAAATTGGGCATTGTGCTGTACGATAAAATCGGCAACAGCGGTAGGGGTTTTTAAACTGCTGTGCGCTACCAGATCCAGCACTGTTTCATCTACATCATGGCCGATGCCCACCAAAACAGGCAAGGGTAAATGCGCGACGGCCTGACACAATTGCAATCCGTCAAAAGCCGCCAAATCGAGGCGCGCACCACCACCGCGTAAAATTGCCACACAATCGAAATCGGCCACCCGTTTTTCAATTAATTCAGCAGCGGCTTTTATTTCAGATTCGGCATTGCGCCCTTGCATGGCCGCCGGAAACAATTGACAATCAAACTGATAGCCAAAAATATTTTGTTGTAAATGCTGGTTAAAATCTTGCAAACCCGCCGCCGTTTCAGAACTGATGATGGCGATGCGCTGTAAAACAAGGGGAAGTGGCAGTTTGCGATTTTTTTCCAGCAGTCCTTTTTTCCGTAAAACCTCCAGGGTTTCGCGGCGTTGCAAACTTAATTGGCCAAAAGTAAAGGTCGG
>CAIVGO010000707.1 GCA_903905445.1 uncultured Bacteroidota bacterium | reverse complement strand
TCAGGATCCTGAAACGCTCTCGGAAGAAGCGGGCAAACTATCTCAATTGCTGTATCAATTTATGGAGATCCCCAAACTCAATGGTGGAGAACTATTTATCGGATACCTGGACAATGTGATGCTGCAAGGTGAAGAGGTTCAAGCCATTGCAATCTGGAAAATACAATCGAAAGACGCGATTCTCAAGACGGAACGCGGCGGCGAATCCATTGTGTTAAACGTGATTGACGGTATTCCAACCATCAAACCGGAAATTGCTGCGCTGGTATTTAACCTGGACGAACTGGAAGGTTACCGGGTGTGCGCCATTGATACGGTGACCAAAAAAGATGAACGTTCTTTCTGGAAAGATGCGTTTCTGCGCTTGCGCCCCATTGAAGACAATTATTTCAATACCCGCCATTATATAGGACTCTCCAGCGAGTTTATCACCCAAAAAGCGCCGGCCAAGTTTGGGATGGACCGCACCGATCAGATCGACTTGCTGAACCGCACGAACGATTATTTCAAAGACAATGAGGAGTTTGAAATCAATGACTTCACGGAAAGCCTGTTTCCAGAACCCGAACAACAAGAAGCCTTCAAAGAATTTAGGGATGAATACGCCAAAGCGTACGCGATTCCCTTAGAAGACAAATTTGACATCAGCGACCAGGCGGTAAAAAAAGAGAACAAGGTGTTCAAAAGTGTGATCAAACTCGACAAGAATTTTCACATTTACGTGCACGGCCGCCGCGACCTCATCGAACGCGGGTTTGATGAAGATAAAGGCAAAAAGTATTACAAAGTATTTTTTGAAGAGGAAGACTAGTAGGTCAACCGCGTTTGGGTTTACCGTGCTTTTTCAATGGTGAACCCAAACGTGGCCCCTTTCCCAGGTGCGCTGCGCACATTAATGGTCTGTTTGTGCGCTTCAATAATGTGTTTTACAATAGATAGGCCCAGTCCCGTACCGCCCACATCGCGGGAACGACTTTTATCGACCCGGTAAAAGCGATCGAACACGTGTTTTACATGTTCATCCTCAATGCCAATACCATTGTCGCTGACCTCCACCAAAATAAAGCTTTCCATATCATAAAAACTCACCTTGGTGGTTCCGCCTTCTCGACCGTACTTGATGGAATTGTGGATCAAGTTCATCAATACCTGCCGGATACTTTCCTTGTCGGCCATCACTTTATAGTGTTGGTTGGCGCCTTCTTTATACGTTAGGCGGATGTTGCGTTCGGCGGCGCGGCGTTCCAAATCGGCAAAAACCTCGTCGCTTAATTCGTGGATGTCAAAATCCAACAAATCGAGCACCATTTGTCCCGATTCAAGTTTATTGATTGTTTCGAGGTCTTCAACAATATTTTCCAGGCGATCGGCATTTTTTGCGGCACGTTGCAGGTAGTTGACATTCACCTCCGGGTCGTGCAGCGCACCATCCAACAGGGTGTGTACAAAACCCTGGATATTAAAAATGGGTGTTTTCAACTCATGCGAAACATCGCCAATGAATCGGCGGCGGTAAGTGGCGAGTCGTTCCAGTTCTTCAAACTCCTGGGCATTTTGCGCGGCCCAGGCATCTACTTCCTTTTCCACATCATCGAGGATGTTGCGTTGCATGTCAATCTTTTCCGCGCGAAAATCGGCAGGCAATTTGTGGCGATGAATGATCTTGTAAATCAACTTGATCCGGCGAAAAATATAATAGCGCAACAGGTAAAAGTTGGCCATAAACGCCACAATAAAGGAAATCAGGAAAAGCATGGTTGCTTCCTGACCAGAAATACGCATCCAGCCGACTAAATTGAGCAGCTGGATGAGTATAACGGTAACAACAGCCGACATGGCGGCCACCGAGAGTGACAACTCCTGGGGAGTCTGATTCTTAAACATACCCTAAAAATCGAATTTGTATCCGATTCCTTTCATGGTTTTGATGTATTCTTCGCCCAGGCGCTCGCGTAGTTTGCGGATATGCACATCGATTGTCCGGTTACCTACGATTACATCACTGCCCCAAATTTTATCGAAAATTTCTTCTCGGGTAAATACCCGTCCTGGTTTGGATGCCAACAGCCACAATATTTCAAACTCCTTTCTTGGCAATTCAATGGCCTGTTCGCCCCTAAAAACCAGTACTTTTTGTTTGTCGATCACCAAATCATGCGCTTTGATTTGTGGTTGCTCTTCTTCAGTTTGACGACCAGCGCGGCGCAACAAAGCGTTGATCCGGCTGATGAGCACCCTTGGCTTGATGGGCTTGGTGATATAATCATCACCGCCTACATCCAATGCTGCAATTTGGGAAAAATCTTCGTCGCGGGCAGTTAGAAAAGCAACAGGGGTGTCGGCAAATTCTTTTTTGCTGCGCAATGCCCGGCATGTTTCAACTCCATCGAGCTCAGGCATCATAATGTCCAGCAAAATCAAATTCGGTTTTTCTCGTTCAGCAACCAGAATCGCCTGTTTGCCGTCGCCTGCAGTAACTACGTCATAGCCTTCTTTTTTAAGGCTGTATTGCAGGAACTCAAGAATATCCGGCTCATCATCAACAATCAAAATCTTTTTAGCGGAACCGTTCTCTTTCATAATCATGCTTAATCGTTTGTGACAAAGGTAGACCCGTCTTACCCCGCACAGGTTTTACCTTTGGATTAAGTAAATGTAAAGTTTTTTTGAACGGCAACCTAATTTAAAAGACCTAGTAGCCACACATGAGCTTTCTTACGCTTTCAAACCAGGTTACCCCCAGCAGTTTTTTCACCAAATTATAGTCGGTGCAGGCCTCTGTTCGTTTGTTCAAATTCAAATAGGCCGTTCCCCGATAGTACAAAAACTCGGTATTGTTTGGGTTGAGTGCCAGGGCTTCATTCAGTTTTACAATGGCTTCTTCCGCTTTTCCTTCATCCAGCAGCAGTGCCGCATCACTCCCCAGGGTGAGGGCACGGTCGAACTGTGTGTTCGCCGTTTTGCAGCGTGGCGCATCCGATTTGAAAAATACCCGCAATGGAATCATCACATGCACGGCTTTCCCCTCATATTGGGCGGGCGTCCAAAACCCTTGTGATTTCTGGACCAATTGCAAGGCCTCCCATTCAAAATCCAGGCCAAGTCGATTGAAATCCAATTGATTGTCCACCTCCACCTTGCCATCGTTGCGCAAAAGCAGGTTCATTTCGATAATACCGTTTTTGCAACTATCGCGGTATGCTTTTGGGTAGCGGACCTGGTTGGCTACAAACGCGCGCAACGAATCCATGCCACCCCGAAAACTCGGCTCTACCGCCACCGAAGTATATATGGTGTCGCCTTTTACACTCAAATAATAAGGCTTGCTTTCTTCCAGTTTGAAACGCAGGGGCATGGTTTGACGCACCCGCACCGCTTTTTTATCCTGAATACCGGGTTTCCAACTCAATCCAGCCTCGTCGAGGGCCGTAAACACCCGAACTGCTTCCGCGCCACAGCCGCCGCCAATATCACGCATGATTTTGAGGTTGCTGATTTTACCATTGGTTTCTACCACATACGACAGCACTACGGTGCCCTGAATATCCTGTTGCCGGGCCGTTTCAGGATACTGAATATTGCCTGAAAGGATCGATAATAAGGTGTATTGCGCACAAGTTCGGATGCTGTCGAGCGTCCAGGAGGCCGGAATGTTTTTAACGCAACGTGCGATCATTGGAATGGGTAACTCCTCCACAAAATCATAAATAGTTGTATCTGTGGGGGTTACAGGAGCAACGGTGGTTTGTGCGCGCACATTGGTCCATAAAAGTGCGCAAAGCGCAAGCAGTGTATATGTTCTCATGATGTTGTTGTAAAGCGGCGCGAAATAACGAACTTTAACCAAGATTTGGGTGGATTATTTCTTAACCAGGATTTGGGGGGATTTTGAGGATGGATGGATAAAAAATATTCGTCTTTAACCAGGATTTGGGGGGATTTTGAGGATGGATGGATAAAAATATTCGTTCTTAACCAGGATTTGGGGGGATTTTGAGGATGGATGGAGGGATAAAAAATATTTAGCCCAATTTGTCTATTTTAACATTTTTGGAGGCCGATCCTATAAAACCCGGCACGATATTCGCTGCGTTTGTTGTAGTCATAGCACAAAAAAAGTCTTGCCACGATTGACAAGACTTCCCTTCTTTTACTTTTGTTTAATCGTTTTCTGCATACAAGGGGTTGGCGGATTAACCTGTTTTGGGGAGTATTGCGGATAACTAGCGGTTTTTAGAAACACGCACAGTTCCATTCTTAATTTTAATTGTAACAGGTGAACGCATAAGCCTTGACATTTTTAAAGGTGAAACAGTTCAATGCAAACCATTTTTTCTTCAACGGAAAAAATAGGTATAAAGATATTGTCTGAAAATTATGACATACGAACATGAAATTTGGTTTAATCCGACAAAATCACAGCCTTTCGCGGCGAAATTCCCGTTATAATCCCATGTACATATTCCTTTTGGAGTGGGTCAGTCGTAAGGACTGACCTTTTTTTTGCCTAAAAAGCACCCTACTCGGGAGAATCATGTAGCAAATATGCAAAGTCTTTTTGAATTCAAGGTTGATATTTTTCCACGATTTTTATTTGAAGTCATAAGTTCCTTATCTTCGCCAGTAAAACTTTCTTGAATTGATGAAAAATCTCTTGATTATTGGGGCTGGTCGTTCAGCGACGATTCTGATCAATTACATTCTGGAGCAAGCACAGCAAAACAATTTCTTCGTTACCATTGCCGATGCAGATATTGAACTGGCGCAAAAGAAAATTAAAGATCATCCGAACGGACGCGCAATCTGGCTGGATGCTTCCAAGCCAAACGACCGCCGAGAAGTAATTAACCGACATGACGTTGTCGTGTCCCTTTTGCCCCCACAAATGCACTTGGAGGTTGCACAAGACTGTATTGTGCTGGGCAAACATATGGTTACCGCAAGTTATGTTTCCAAACAAGTTTTCCGCCTGGGCGATGAAGCCCGCCAACGTGCGCTGGTATTCATGAACGAACTCGGACTTGATCCCGGTATCGACCACATGAGCGCAATGCAACGCATCCATGAAATTCAGGCCATGGGCGGCAAAATTACCGCATTCCACTCTTATACAGGCGGTTTGGTGGCACCCGAAAGCGACGACAATCCATGGCATTATAAGTTCAGCTGGAACCCCCGCAATGTGGTGCTGGCCGGACAAGGCACGGCTCAATTTCTGGAAGAAGGCAAACTTAAATACATTCCTTATCGCCGCCTGTTCCGCCAATATCGACTCATTGATATTCCGGGTATGGGCAAATGGGAGGTGTATGCCAACCGCGATTCGCTTATGTATAAAGAGGCGTACGGTTTGCAAAATATTAAAACGCTGTTTCGCGGCACAATCCGACATATGGGTTTTTGCGATGCCTGGAACGCTTTGGTACGCATCGGACTCACCGATGCAACGTTTCCGATTGTCGATTCAGACAAACTGACCTACCACGACCTGATGGAGGCTTTCCTTGGCATCAGTCAACATACAGGGTCGGTAAAAGACCGGATCTCGAAAATGGTAGAGACCGAGCCGAACAGCGAAATCATGCAAAAACTGGAATGGCTGGGCTTGTTTAGCAAAAAACGCATCAAAGTGCAAAACGCTACCCCATCGCTGATCCTCGAACGGCTGTTGCTCGAAAAATGGGCGCTTCAGCCCAATGATCAGGATATGGTGATTATGCAACACGTGTTTGAATACGAACTCAACCGTAAAAAGAAAAAACGCACCTCTACCCTGGTGATGAAAGGCCAAAATGGCAACGAAACCGCCATGTCGACCTTGGTGGGCTTGCCCCTCGGCATCTTTGTAAAACTGCTGATGCAAGGTAAAATATCCACCACGGGCGTCAATATTCCAACTATGCCCGAGGTGTATGAGCCGATCATGGCAGAACTGGAAACGTACGGCGTGCGGTTTATTGAAGAAGAGGAGTAACTTATCGGAAGTTTGCCAGTTCTCAATCCCCCCGCCGCGCTTTGGTCTTCCCGATCTGCGATGCGGGGGGGGCTTTAGTGGCAATGCCGTTGACATAAGGATTTAAGATTTAAGATTACATGATAAATCTTAAATCAACGGCATTGGGCTTTAGTGGTATTAAACAAAGATTGATAAAAGTTACACACTACCACAAATCCCATTATGCGCTACCTATTCCTATTGCTATTTCTTCCCCACGGCGCATGCTCCCAACCAACCGCCCAGGACAGTGTTCCATGCTTTGATGAACCGTTTGGCTATGGCGTCAACTTAGGCTATTTTCCACCCCATTTCGAAGATAAAGCGCTCGCCGCCCTCGTACACGGCACACCCGACGGTGCAGAAGCAGGCACTGGCATCAATACCATCCGTCCTGGTTTATATGCTCATTTCCTCGAACAATGGGGGTACGACGCCCGTTTGCCCCATTTTGAATATTATAAAAAAATTGGCCTGGATAATATTGTCGCCATCATCGGGTTTCCTTCCGAGAAACAACGCGACACCATATTATATGACCTCAAAAATCCCAGCGCCTTATTCCGAAATTTGTATGAACCGATTTGGGACAATGGCGCCAACGGAACCCCCATCAATGAAAATAACCCGTATGCCGTATATGTCTGGAAAATGGCGCGGATGTACAAAGGGCTGATTAAAATTTGGGAAGTTTGGAATGAACCGGATTACGGACTCCAAGGAAACGAATGGAAAGCCAAGGGCCAGCCCGGTAATTGGTGGGAAAACAACCCAACGCCCGCAGAAACCAATTTACATGCGCCCATATTTGGCTATATCCGCACCCTGCGCATCAGTTATGAAGTGATTAAATCCATTGACCCACAGGCACTTGTAGCGGTGGGCGGATTGGGATGGCCTCCTTATTTGGATGCCATTTGCCGCAATACGGATAACCCGGATAATGGCGTGGTGAAAGATGAATTTCCCCTGAAAGGCGGCGCGTATTTTGATTGCATGAGTTACCATTGTTACCCGCACCTAGATAATTCTACCCGTCAATGGAGCAACACCCTTAACGGATTTAAGTATACCCGGCATTCGGATGCTGCTGTAGCCGGGTTGTGGCAAAAAAAGCGCGATTTTGATGTTGTTTTGAATAAACACGGGTTCGACAACCGCATTTACCCTAAAAAACACTGGATTTGTACCGAATACAATGTGCCGCGGAAGCGCTTTGGGGAGTACATGGGCTCCGACCTGGCGCAAATCAATTTTGTGATCAAATCGCTGGTAACTGCACAGGTACAAGGGGTGGCCCAAATGCACCTCTATAGTTTGGCCGACGACCAGCCGGAAGCCACTGCCACGGGCGAATTTGCCTACATGGGCCTGTTTAAAAACCTGAATGGGGTAAAAAAAGGCGCTGCAGAACCCAATTTAGAGGCATTTGCAGTGCATACAACGGCGCTTTTGCTCGATTCTACCCGATATGATTCTATTCAAACCAGTAGGTTGAATATTCCTAAAGACCTGGATGGGGCCGCATTTAAAAAAACCAATGGACAATTTGTGTATGTTTTATGGGCGCGTACCCAAACTGATTTGGAAGAAACTGCGCAAGGAAGTTTTACCTTTCCAGCCAATATGGAACCTAAAAAACTCCGAAAATACGCCTGGGATTACAGCAAAACCCGTCAATCCGAAGTGCAGGAAGGTAAAACCGTGCTTTTAAATGGAAGTCCAGTGTTTTTAGTGCCCGATTTATAATTTTGCCCTACTACAAACAACAATCCATGCTACCAGATATCCTACAACTGGCCCATATTGCCCAAAAATCATCCCGCACGATCATCGGCTTGATGTCGGGCACCTCTTTGGATGGCCTGGATATGGCTATCTGCGCCCTGCGCAATAACGGAAAAGACACCGAGGTCAAATTGCTATATTTTGAAACGGCTTCCTACGACGATGCCTTTAAAGCCGAAATCCGCAAGGTTTTTGCTCAAAAACAGGTAGACTTTCAGTTTCTGGCCATTTTAAATGTGCTGATTGCCGAAAAACACGCCCTATTCGTCAATACCATGCTCCTGAGATTGGGCATTCACCCACAAGAAATCGACCTCATTGCCAGCCACGGCCAAACCCTCCTGCATGCCCCCCGCAGTCAGCACCAGCAAGATCATTACCCTAATGCGACCCTGCAAATGGGCGATGGCGATCACATTGCCCGCCGAACGGGAATCATTACGATCAGCGATTTTCGACAAAAACACCTCGCAGGCGGGGGCGAAGGCGCACCCCTGGCCTTGTATGGCGACTATTTTTTGTTTTCCTCCCCCGACGAAGACCGGTTTTTACTAAACATCGGCGGGATTGGCAACTTCACCTATTTACCCGCCAACGGACACGCTTCCGACGTGTTCGCGACTGATACCGGCCCCGGCAATACGCTCATGGACGCTTATGCCCGACGCCTGTTTGAAGTCGATTACGATGCCGGTGGGGCACAAGCCGCTGCAGGGGTGGTCGACCAAGGCCTTTTGGAAATATTCAAAAGCGATCCTTTTTTTCAATTACCGTTTCCAAAAACCACCGGGCCTGAGCAATTTAGCACCGCCTGGGCGGACGCCATTTTTGCACAACATCCAAAGGGTCAGTTAAATCCGTTCAACCAAATGGCCACGCTCAACCGCCTGAGTGCCGAGACCATCGCGGATGCGCTTAAACGGGTACAAGGCACGGGCGCACCCAAAGCCTTGTATTTGAGTGGCGGCGGCAACGGCAATGCTACCCTGGTGCGGCATTTAAAACAACTTTTACCCGACTGGAAAATAAAGTCAATTTATGATCTAGGTATTCCAGCAGACGCCAAAGAAGCCGTTTTATTCGCCGTTTTAGCGAATGAAGCCGTCGCCGGAAAGCCGGAACCTGATTTTAAACTGGGCGGCCTACCCTATTTGAGCATGGGAAAAATATCCTTGCCAAATTAACATTCCGATTTTCTATATTTATCTCCATGCTACTGGACATTTTTATTTCGCACCAGATGTTACACAGAAAAAAGGCAGATAAATCTGCGTAACATCTGCGAAAATGCATCTGTGTTACATCTGCGTGAAATATATCCAGTAGTGTAGTTTATCCCCTACTTTTGCCCCATGAATCGTTTACAATTAGTTGCCAGCATTTTTGAGAAAAAATCCTTTCTCTGTGTGGGACTCGATCCCGAACTGTCCAAAATCCCCCCGCATTTGCATTCGGAACCCGATCCGATCTATGCGTTCAATTGCGCCATCATTGATGCAACGCGCGATCTTTGTGTAGCCTACAAGCCCAATTTGGCCTTTTACGAGGCCCTCGGACCAAAAGGCTGGGTCACGTTTCAAAAAACGGTCGATTACATCGGCACGTCCCACCTGATCATTGCCGATGCCAAACGCGGCGATATTGGCAATACCAGCCGCATGTACGCCGAGGCCTTTTTCAATCAATTGCATTGCGACGCCATCACGGTTGCGCCTTACATGGGTGCCGATAGTGTGCAACCTTTTACCGGTTTTCAGGATAAATGGGTGATTCTCTTGGCCTTAACCTCCAATGCAGGCAGCGCCGATTTTCAGCAAACCATCCAGGAAGGCGAACACCGCAAGTTGTTTGAAAAAGTGCTTGTACAATCGCAGGCCTGGGGCACTCCTGAAAATATGATGTATGTGGTAGGCGCCACCCATCCCGAAGCCTTCGCGGGCGTACGCGCGCTTGCGCCGGAGCATTTTTTGTTGGTACCGGGTGTGGGCGCTCAGGGTGGAGATTTGGAAGCCATTTGCGCGCACGGATTGAACAAAGATTGCGGTTTGCTGGTTAACTCCTCCCGGGGTATTTTGTACGCCAGCGCCGGAACCGATTTTGCCGAAAAAGCAAGGGCAGAAGCATTGGCACTCCAACAATCAATGGCTGCTATTTTGGCGAAAATGTAGCCCCCCATTCATCTAAACCAAGATTTAAACGGATTTGAAGGATGGATGGATAAAAAATTGATTTTCAATGGATTAGAAGCCAGCTTTTTTTATAACCACTTTGCGTGGACCATAACTGAATAAATTGTCTACCAACCCCTTATCCATGCAGCGTTGCTTCGAACTTGCCCAATTGGGGGCTGGTAACGTTGCGCCCAATCCGATGGTCGGCGCGGTGTTGGTGCATGACAATCGCATCATCGGCGAAGGATTTCATGCCCAATATGGTGGTCCACACGCGGAAGTCAACTGCTTTCAATCGGTATTACCGGAAGATCGTTCTTTGATCGAAGCCGCCACCTTGTATTGTTCGCTCGAGCCCTGTTCCCATTATGGCAAAACACCGCCCTGTGCTGATCTGGTGATCAAAAACCAGGTCAAAAAACTGGTCATTAGCAATTTGGACCCCAATCCCTTGGTTGCTGGACAAGGGGTTGAAAAAATACGCGCTGCCGGTATTGAAGTAGAAACAGGTTTGCTGGAACAGGAAGGTGCCTGGTTGAACCGCATTTTTTTTAAATGGATTCAGCAAAAAACGCCGTATATCATCTTGAAATGGGCGCAAAGCC
>CAIVGO010000706.1 GCA_903905445.1 uncultured Bacteroidota bacterium | reverse complement strand
CCAACGTGTAGCCGTCACCCTACCCAGACGCATGGCCAGCAGCGCCCGAAACACCCGGCCGCCATCCATTGGAAAAGCAGGAATCATGTTGAATACCACCAACCATAAGTTTACCGAAAGCAATACGGGCATAAAAAACAGGAAACTACTGACGTTTAGTTCTGCTTCGATCGCTACATCCGCCGCCTCGTTGGAACTCCAGCCGCGGGAAAGATTATCCCAAAAATCGAGGACGCTCAAGTTACCTAACAATAAGGCCTTGGCATCGGCAAAAAAGCCAAGAATGCCGCTAAAATAGTCCACAATGGTTGCGGTAAAAAAGGCCCAATCTGGCCCGGAAAACATGATTCTCCCAACAATAAACAGGATTAAGGCAATCACGACATTTACCATAGGCCCCATAATGGCCACAAAAAATTCCTGGATGGGTTTTTCGGGCATTCTTTCCAGCCGCGCAATACCCCCAATGGGCGTAAGAATGATATCCTGGGTATTCACCCCGTATCGTTTTGCGGTAAGGGAATGGCCAAATTCGTGCAACAAGACGCAACCAAATAAAGCAATAAACAAGCCCATAATCCACAAAATGCCGATCCAACCAGCGCCTTGTGCATTTCCGATATAAAAAGCGTACAAAAAAATCAGACCAAACGACCAGTGCAAGTGCACGGGAATACCAAACCAGGTAAAAAGTTTCAGAGAACTGCGCATAAAGAAGTAGTAATAAAATACAGCACTACCCAAATGGGTGCCCTGTGTATCATCAAATGATTATTGTGAGAGGGTAGGCTTGGATGCAATGATAATATACTGGTAGTCGAGCGATTCACGGTCTACTTTATCAATCTTAAATCCTGCACCCACCAGTTCTTGTTCCACCTGGCTGAGCGCAACCTTGAATTCGTCGGGCGGGCCAATGGGTAAATTGTTCTTTTTAAAATCAATAATCAACATTTTTGCGCCGGGCGACATGCCTTTCCACACAGTTTTGAAATATTGTACGCGGTGTTCGATGTATCCATAGGTATTGACAATCACCACGGCATCGGCCTCCCCGGGTGCGAGCAAGGGATTGTCGGGTTTGGCCAGGCGTGTTTCAAATCGTTTGCGATACACTTCAGGCATGCGTACTTTTACACTATCCATAAACTGGATGAAGCGCTGATCAATGTCAATGCCGATTACTTTTTTAGCAGTAGGCACCATGCGAAAGGTAAAATAACCGGTTCCGGCCCCAATATCTGCTACCGTTTTGCCTTCCAGGTTTCCCAAAAGCGAAATCACCATATCCGGTTTTTGCCAAATACCGCGGTCTTTTCGTTCAAAATCGGCCACCAGGTTTTCAAAATTCCCTGTCCCCGTTTTGGGTAAAGTCAGGGGTTCGCCCGATGGGTTGTTGGTTGGCGTGGTTTTGCCCATCATGAGCGGAGGCTGCTGTTCCTGGCTGGCCGGGGTATCTTGTCGGCAGGCGGAAACGATCAGCATTAATGCAGCAAAGCAATACGGGTAAAAGCAATGTTTCATGATCAGGTATATAGAACAACACAAAAGTAGGGAAGTTCGAGGAACAAGTTTTGGAAAAGAAAAATTCCCGTCCCCTGCCTTATCTTTGCCCGTTATCGCTCCATGCCGGTTGCGGACCTTCGCTCGACTATCTCAGCATCAGAATCATTGGAAACCCGGAATTACAAACAACTGCTCACGCCTTCGGGCCTTACCCTTGTAGCTGCTGCCCTGTTGGTGAGCAGTTTGATGACTTCTCCGTTTTTGCTGTCCGTGAGTATGTGGCTGTTGGTCGCAGCGGGCTTATGGCAGGCGACGGTATCGGCCCGTAATGTTCGTCCGCATGCGCATTTACTGCATGGCTTGCGGTTCGCCTTTGTACAGTTTTTTCGGAGCCCCGTTTATCTGGCCCTTTCCTTTTTATTACTGGCACCGGCAATCAGTTACTTTTGGTCGGAAAATACCGCTTTTTGGGCCAGTCAGGTGCGGGTCAGAATTCCATTTTTTGTACTTCCGCTGGCTTTTGCCAATTTACCGGCCCTTTCCAGTCGGCAGTACCAATCCGTCCTATATTTATTGGTATGGGTCATGTTGTTGTTGAGTATTGGGGTGGGTATTAATTTTATCCTGCATTACGACACCATCATTGCCGATTTGATTCATGGTCGTCCGGTGCCGGTACCGCGTAACCACATTCGCTTCAATCTTTTATTAGTTACCGCGATTTTATCGGGTGGTTGGTTGTGGAAACGCGGTTTTTATTGGCGGTATCCTTGGGAGCGCACGGTATTGGCCCTTACGGTGCTTTCCTTGTTTGTCATGATTCATTTGTTGAGTGTGCGCAGCGGGTTGGCGGCATTGTACATTGCTTTGTTTTACACCATTGCCTTGGGGATTGTGTCGGCAGGAAACCGGCGTTTGAGTATACTGGCCCTGGTGGTG
>CAIVGO010000705.1 GCA_903905445.1 uncultured Bacteroidota bacterium | reverse complement strand
TAGATCGAAAGGTATTATAATCAGTTACGATGTATTGATATTTTCCGTCATCATACAATTCATTGATCGGTCCAAAAGGCGGGAGCGGCTCCCAGTTTTGGCCCCCATCAAAACTGCGCTGGAAAGGGTAGGTCGTCATAAAGGTATCACCTCTGATGAGCATCCGATTGCCTGAAAGCCGAAATGGTGTTGTCCAGGTCAAGCCTCCATCCAATGATTTATAAATGGTGTCTTGTGCCTCTGCCTGGCTGTGCAGCCACAACGTAGACCCTTGCAAGTACAGTCGTAAAGGTTTTTTAAAAATGGTATCCCACTGATTATCAAGTACATTATAACGATAAGGGAAATAGCCGTATGTTAAAAGCTGGCCCTTATGAACCATCAAAGGGGCGGTCGTAACACCTTCTGGTGCAGGTTTGATTTCTTGCCAGCTTTGGCCGAGGTCTTTGGTCAGGAAACAACGCACCAGCCCATTTTCGTCTGTGCCATCCATAACGATGATAGAATCTTGTGAACCATACCGCAAGGCGCGAATACCCGAATTGAGGGGTTCATTCAGCACGGCAAACGGGCCGTTTAGGGGTTTCCAATGCTGGCCCTGGTCGGTGCTGATGAATATATTTCTGTTTCCGTCTTTTACACGCAGGATCGCACCATTGGTCACCGGTTGCACCCCCCAGGTCGAATAGGAGCTGGAGCCGGGCAGGGGGATTTTGTGCCAAATTTGGGCTGAAAGAGGCATACTATAGTACAGCAGTACGGTAAAAAAAAGGTACTTCATGATTGAATTTCAATTGGAGCTTTCCATACGGTTGGCGGTTGATTTATGCGCTTCAAATTTACAATGATTTTGGCTTTTATTCCTTCTTCCAAACCAAATATACGCCCCGGTAACGGGTAAGGTGGCAATAATCAAACTTACCAAAAAAGCAAGCGTTTTGCCCGCCAGGCCACCAATTGCGCCCACATGGATATCATAATTCATCCGCATTATTTTATCTGCTAATTTGGTGTCTTTTAAACGCCCATATACATGCGCAACGGGTATTTCGTTGAAACGGTATTGGTCATAATAGCGATAATCCGTTTTCCAAAAAGTGCCATTTTCCAAATTGGCATTGGCGGCGATTGCGGTGGTGTCATTTTCAGGCGGGTGGACCTCAATACTTTTGGCATCGGGATAAGCAGTTTGCATGATGAACCACACTTTATCCACGGGACTCGTTTGTAGTCCGGTTGAATCGGGGGGAACTTTTTTGACGATCGGATCCTGGTATATCAATGATTTCTCGCCGCCCCAAGCGCTATAATAAATGCTGGCAAACCAAGGAAATCCCCAAACCAGTCCTGTAAAAGCCAATACAAAGCCAAAAAAACTCACATAAAACCCTAAGATATTGTGCAAATCATAATTTTTGCGCTTCCACTGCGTGGTCTTTTTCCATCGAAACCAAAATCGTTGTTTGGTGGCAGCACTGTTTTTAGGATACCATAGAAAAAGTCCCAAAAGGAGTGTGATGGTAAAAACGAGTGTTGCCGTGGCCACAATGGGTTGACCAATGGTTGGAGGTAACCAAAGATAAAAGTGCCCATCTAAAATAAAATGGAAAAAACCTGCTTCCATATCCTTCACCCTCAAGATTGTACCATCATAAGGATTTAGAAAAACGGTAAAATAGTAGGTGGGCGTATTATGGTAAAAAATGACTTCTGCCGACTTCTCCTTCCCGTTGTATTTTACGGCATGTATCAATTTGTCGGGCAACGATTTTTGGGCAATGGTTTGTAACTGGGAAGGGCGCAAAAAAGGACGGTCTTGTGCTGTTACAAATCGGAATGCTTGGGTAGCCTGCTGAATTTCATCTTTAAATGCATACAAACAGCCGGTAATTGCCATGATAAACACCACCAGCCCGGAACTAATTCCGAGCCAGCGGTGCATGTTTCGAATGAATTTTCTTGTAGACATTTATTTTATTAAAATTTATAATTAACACTTAATCTTGCATTACGATGCGCCTCCGCTTGGTAGTAGTAAAAATTGCTCCAGGAATAATATGCCCCGGATATGATGTCTGCGTTCAGGAGGTTGTTCACGTTGAGCGCGATTGCAAATTTTCCGAATTGATACGAAACGGCACCGTCTAGGCGGGTGTAGGCAGGCATACTTGGGTCAATCGATTTATCATATTCGGCATACCAGGCGGTTCTGCCGGATGCGTGGGTAATCCCAGCCGATAAGCCGAGGCCTTGAAGTATTCCGTGTGGAATTCTGTAATTCAACCAGGCGTTTGCGATGTGCTTGTCGGTGCCTGGTAATTGTCTGTTTATTTGTTTGCTTTCAGAATCTTTGGTTACCCTTGCGTCTGTATAAGCATAGTTCAAGGTAACATCCAAGCCGTGTAAAATTTGTCCGCGCACATCGAATTCAATGCCGGATGTTCTCGACTGACCTAGTTGGATTGAAAACCACTGGTTATTTGGATCGGGCGTTAGTACGTTATTTTTGGTAATTTGATAGCCTGCAATTGTAGCAGTCCAGCGGCCATCCAACCACTCTTTTTTCAGGCCTAATTCCAGGTTTGTTCCCGTGATTGGTTCGAATTTTTTACCCTCAAAGGATGCACCGGCTTGGGGAATAAAAGATTGATCTACAACGCCGTATACACTGGTGTTGTTCGTTATTGAATAACTAATGCCCACCCTTGGCGTAAATTTTCCGGCCTCTATTTTTCCCGAATAGGGGTCTACATCTCCGGTTGTGGTATATCGACCTGCGAGGGTCAATCTCAATTTTTCATTCAAAAGTCGGAGTTCATCCTGGAGGTAAAACGCAGTATAAAGGTTATTGTAATGCACGCCCCGTTCACGTATGCTGCTTGTTCGGTTAAAAACGGGATAGGCTGTACCTGCTACTTGCCCGTACACCGGGTTGTTCACTAAAAAAGCGGTGCCACCTGAAAATGCGCCACCCTGGCTCCAATCGTGGTAAAAATCTTTGTCTCCCATATCAATGCCAGCCAAGAGTCGATGTTTGATTTTACCTGTAAGGAAGTCTCCATTTACAAAAAATTGGCCTACCCGGATTTGTCCGAGAATATCCCAACTGGTCATCGCTCTTTTTAGGGTATCAGCGCTGATGCCAGAAGGCCACAAACTGGAACCAATTTGCTTAAAATTCAAATAGGCCAACTGTCCAGTAAATTTCCATTGATCGTTGATACTGTGTGATAAGGTAACAAAGATTGATTGGTCGTTGATCTTGGTGGGCGCCATATTTGCCTCCAGGGTAGAGAACGAAACAGGAAGTTTGCCAATGCCTTCAGCACTATACGCATAGGCCGAACCTAAAGGCGACATGTTAACGTATTGATAGGTATATTCCGTTGTAAGCGAGGTTTTTGGATTGATTTGAAATTTCAGAACGGGTGCAATCGACAAGCGGTTATTGTATTCAAAATTGCGGTGTGTGCCTTTCATTTGGCCCATGAGGTTGAGTCGATAAAGCACTTTGCTATCCTTGCTCAATTTGCCGTCAAAATCAAACGTGTTGCGGTAGGTTCCAAAACTGCCGATCGTCATACCAACTTCTGTTTTGGTTACACCAGTTGGTTTTTTAGTCACGATATTATAAAAACCGCTGGGTTCGCCACTGGCTAACATAAACCCTGCCGGTCCTTTTACAAACTCAATGCGGTCCACCATGCTCATGTCTTCGTTGAGTGGCCCCCAAGTTTCCGTGACGTTCATTCCATTTCTGAAGGCGGCCACCCTCGAGCCGCGCATAACGATCCGGGCGTAATTTTCCCAGTGTTCCGAACGGGTTGCGCCGCTCACATTCCGGATAACGCCCTCTTGCATGTCAAAAATTTGCTGGTCTTGGAGGGTTTGCCGGGTAATGACTTGGATGTTTTGTGGTATTTCCAGTAACGGTGATTTCAAACGAAGGCTTACAGAAGGGTAGTCGCTCACGTACTTGCTCGGATTGGCAGAAACCACCACTTCCTTGAGTTCGGCGCTGCCCGTTGAAAGTATAAAATCGACC